>JBDTLT010000020.1:0-43966 GCA_039934635.1 Acidimicrobiales bacterium | reverse complement strand
GCCCGGGTGACCATTTCTGGGGCATCGGCGTCGCGCCGAACGACATCAGGGCGCGCAAACCGACCGAGTGGCTGGGCAAGAACATGCTCGGCTTCGCGCTCATGGAAGTGCGAGACGAACTGCGGGCGTTGGTCTGACGCTTCTACGATGCGTCGATGGCCAGCTGGAACGACTTCGCGTCGGCCGAGCCCGACTTCTCGCGCCGAGTACTCGACATCTTCGTTACGCAGAAGCACATGACCCTGGCGACGCTGCGTCGCGACGGTTCGCCCCGCATCAGCGGCACCGAAGCCAACGTCATCGAAGGTGAACTCGTGCTCGGGATGATGCCCGGCTCGCTGAAGGCCCGCGACCTGACGAGGGATCCACGAATGGCGCTGCACAGCCCCACGTTCGATCCGCCCGAGGACGACCCGAGCGCGTGGCGTGGCGACGCCAAGATCGCCGGTGTCGCTATCGAAGATCTCGCCAAAGATCCCGGCGACGCTTCACATCGATTCGTCATCGACATCACCGAGATCGCCTTGACGAAGGTCGGCACTCCTCCCGATCATCTCGTCATCGAGTCGTGGAGTCCCGACCGCGGGTTGCGCCGCCGTCAGCGGCAGTAGCTCAGCTCGTTCGACGTCGGCGTGGCGCCGCGAGCGAGCTCGGGTCGGTCGTCGGGTCGTTCGCGATGACGTCGACGCCCGGTCCGACGATGGTGTCGATCTCGTCGAGCGTCGCCGCATCGAGGCGGGTGTCGACGCACGAGAGCAGATCTTCGAGTTGCTCCATCGTGCGCGGGCCGATGATGACCGACGTGACATCGGGATGTTCCATCGCCCACGCGGTCGCCATGTGCGCCAGAGGCAGGCCGCGCTTGTCGGCAACGGCGCCGAGCTGCAGCGCGGCCTCGAGCCGGCGGTGGTTGACCGGCGAGTCGAGGCCGCTGCCAAAGCGTCGTGCCATCGTGTTGAGGCGCGATGTTTCGGGTACGTCGCTCAGCGACTTGTACTTGCCCGACAACCAGCTGCCGGCGAGGGGGCTGTAGGTGATGACGCCCATGCCATAGCGGCCGCAGGTCGGCAGCACTGCTCGTTCGATCGAGCGGCGCATCATCGAATACGGCGCCTGTTCGCAGCGGAAACGGGCGAGGGCCATCTTTTCCGAGACCCACTGCGCTTCGACGATGCGCTCGGCGGGATACGCCGAGTGGCCGATCATGCGCACCTTGCCTTGGCGCACGAGATCGGTGAGCGCACCGAGCGTCTCTTCGAGGTCGACGCGTTCGTCGGGTCGGTGCATCTGGTAGAGGTCGATGTAGTCGGTGTCGAGGCGGCGCAAGCTGTCTTCGACCGCGGCCGTGATCCACAAGCGCGAACCGCCACGGGTGTTGGGGTTGTCGGGCCGCATGTGGTTGAAGAACTTGGTCGCCACGACGACATCGTCGCGACGACCCTTGAGCGCCTTCGCCACGATGGTCTCGGACTCTCCGCGCGAATACGCGTCGGCCGTGTCGATGAAGTTGATACCGGCGTCCAGCGCGCGATGGATGATGCGCACGCAGTCGTCGGGATCGCGGTTGCCCATCGTCCCGAACATCATTGCGCCGAGGCAGTAGCGGCTGACGACGACGCCGGTCTTGCCGAGATTGCGATAGTCCATACCGGCGACCCTAGTGCCGGCTCTGGCGGGGGTCGCTCAGCGAAGGACGGCCTGCACGTCGCGTGACTGCACGGCGAGCGCAGTCGTAGGGCCCTGCCGCGTCTCGAAGAGCACCGGCCCGCCGAGGTCGGTGGCTACCCACACTTCGTAGGTGATGCTCGCGGTCATCGTGAAATGGCCGTCGGCGGCGGGCGCGAGTCGTGTGTCGACATACGTGTGCCGTGCGCAGACGGGGCGTCCGTTGGCATCGACGACGATCGGCAGCGCGCAGTCGAGTTGGGTGCCGTCACCCGCGCCCACGTGCATGCGGACAGGGCGTGCTTCGGCCGTCGCCCAGAACCGTCCTGCTTGCGCCGTACGCGTCTGCGGTTGACCGGCCGGACCGGCGGTGATCCACGTCTCGAAGCCGGTGACGAGGCGCAGTGGCGGAGGCTGGGTCGTGACCGACGGTGCGGTGAGGGGCAGCAGATCGATGGCGTATTCGACGACATCGGCGCGCGTGGTGATCGTGCCGTTGCTCGGGTCGCGCGGTTCGAAGAAGACCAGTCGCGGCAAGCCGTAGTGCTGGCCGGCGCGCGTGAAGCACTGCAGTAGATAGAGATTGTCCGGTATCGGGTTCATCTCGCGCGTCTCGGGGATGTCGAAGTTGCCGATCGCGCTGCCATCGCCGCCCAACGGGGGGATCCACAACGCGCACCAATACGGCGCGGCCGCGCCGCCGGTGCTCGGGGTGACCACGGGCCGCGGGCGTTCGGTGTAACCGGCCCACACAGCAGGCTGTCCGTCGAAGATGACGCCGCCCGAACCGCTGGATCCGCTGCCGGGAGGAGCCCAGGCGGGTGCGGCAAACGCGATCACGATGGCTGCGGCGCTGACGCCGATCCCGATGGTGCGGAACCGACCATGCCGACCCGGCGGCCTCACTTAGGCGGCCAGCAGCACAGGAACATTCATGAGAGTGTATGAAACACATTGACAATTAGCAACGGCCGGTTGCATAAGACATCCATAGACTTAGTCCATGACTAAGTCCACTGCCATACGAGTGGGGGTCCACGAGGCCAAGACCCGTTTCTCGGAACTATTGCGGGCCGTGGCGGCGGGCCAGAGCGTCGAGATCCTTCGCAACGGCGAGCCCGTCGCGCGTTTGGTGCCGATGACGCTTCCCGCCACGCGAACATTTGGCGCTGATCGAGGACGCTTTGTCGTGCCCGACGACTTCGACGCGGCGCTCCCCGCCGAACTGCTCGAGGCATTCGAAGGGTGAGACTGATCGTTGACACGCATGTCTGGCTATGGCTGCAGACAACGCCTGAGCGAATCGAACCCGACACACTGGGCATCTTGGCCGACGAGTCCAACGATCTCTATCTCTCTGCTGCGAGCGGATGGGAGATCGCCATCAAGTACCGGCTGGGAAAGCTGGAGCTACCGCAACCACCCGACGTGTACGTGCCTGACCGAATGCGGACCTCCGGCACGGCCGCACTTTCAGTCGAGCATGCGCACGCGCTGAGAGTGGCGCAGCTTCCTGATCATCATCGCGATCCCTTCGACCGACTGCTGATCGCGCAGTCGCAAGTGCTCGACGTGGCGATCGTTACTGCGGACGACCAGTTCGTCGCGTACGACGTCAAGCTCGTCCGGGCGTAGTCACACTTCGGCGCCGGAGATGACGGCGCGGGCGCGACGGGCGAGCGGCTCGTCGACCATCTGACCTTCGAACGAGATCGCTCCATGGCCGGCGGCCGTGGCCTTGTCGAACGCTTCGATGAGACGCCGGGCGCGATCGACCTCGGCCGGAGACGGTGAGAACGACTCGTTGGCCCACGCGACTTGTGTGGGGTGGATGCACAACTTGCCCCGATAGCCGAGCGACCGGCCCAGTTGCGCGTCGAGCCGGAACGCGTCTTCGTCACGCAGATCGGTGACGACTTGGTCGGCGGACAACACGCCGGCGTGGGCGGCGTGGGCGGCGACGCGCGAACGCGGCCACAGCACTTCGAGGCTGTCGCCGCGGCGCACACCCCCGAGGTCGGCGGTGTAGTCCTCCGCTCCGAAGTAGCACGCGCCAACGCGCGGCTCGTGCAAGATCTCGGCCACGTTGATGACGCCCGCGACGGTCTCGATGCCGACGAGGATGCTCAGCTCGCGCAACCCGGCGCGGTCGAGGGCGGCTGCCGCGGCCTGCACCTGCGCCGCTGATTCGATTTTGGGCACCACGACGCCGAGCGCACCGGCAGGCACGCCACGGGCGATGTCGTCGGCGAACCACTCCGTCGGGATGGCGTTGACGCGGACGTACACCGCGAGTTGCGGGTGCTCGCGCGCGAGCATGGCGCCCGCCTCACGGGAGTGCTCGCGGGCGTCGGCCTTGGCGCTGGGCGCGACGGCATCTTCGAGGTCGAGCACGACCCCGTCGGGCTTCGCTCGGGGCAATTTGGCCAACACGTCGGGCCGGCTCGCAGGCGCGAAGAGCAGGCTGCGAAGGCGGAGGGGAGTGCGCATGTTCAGCTTTCTGTAGGACGGCGCCGCATGAGCGCGTTACGCCGGAAACGACAGATCAATTCGTCGCGTTGATTGAACCCGCGATGTTCGAAGGTGACGATGCCGGCGTCGGGGCGTGACTTGCTGTCACGGGCCGCGACGATTTCGGTCTCGACATGGATCGTGTCCCCCACGAACACGGGAGCGGGGAACACGGTCTCTTCCATGCCGAGGTTGGCCACCGTCGTGCCGTGAGTTGTTTCGAGCACGCTGATGCCGCCGACGAGGCCGAGGGTGAAGAAGCTGTTGACGAGGGGCCGGCCGAATTCGGTCGCGGCGGCGAACTCGTGATCGAGATGCAGTGGCTGCGGATTGAGCGTGAGTGTCGTGAACAACACGTTGTCGGTCTCGGTCACCGTGCGCGTGAGCGCGTGCTGCACGACGAGGCCGACCGTGAGCTCCTCGTACCACTTGCCGCTATGGGGTCGCGTCATTGCACTCGCGGTCAGCCTTGCCCACGGCGGACGAGGCGGCCGGGGAGCGCGCCGGTCTCTTCGCCTTCGCGCAGCGTCACTGTGCCGGCGACGATCGTGGCGACGTAACCATCGGCGCGTTGCACGATGCGTTTGGCGCCGGTCGGCAGATCGCCGACGACCTCGGGCATGCGCACGTTGAGCCGGTCGAAGTCGATCACGTTGAGATCGGCTTTCTTGCCGGCGGCGACGACACCGCGGTCGTGCAAGCCATAGAGCCGCGCCGGGCCTGACGTCATCTTGCGCACTGCGGTCTCGAGATCGAGACGGGGACCGCGTCGACGATCGCGCACGTAGTAGGACAGCAACGACGTCGACGTCGACGCGTCGCAGATGAGCGAGACGTGCGCACCGCCATCGGCCAGGCCGAGGATGGAGCTGTCGTAGTTCAGCAACTCGACGATGTGGTCGGTGTTGCGGTTGCCGTAGCCGCCGAGGGTGAACAGCACCAGCTGACGGCCCTCGTGGCGCAGGTAGAGGTCGTAGTACACCTCGTCGACGCCGACACCTTGGTCGGTGGCGATCGCGGCGACACTGCCGGCCGCCTCGGGCTCATAGTTTGGCGGGTCGTCGAGCGGCCAGGCCTTGTCGGCGAGCCGGCCCAACAGCCGGCCGATGCCCGCGCCTTCGCTCGATTCGGCGAGGATGCGCGCCTTGCGCGCGGGATCGCGCAACGCGGCGACGAGTTGGGGCAGCGGCAGGTGCGCGACCTCGTCGAAGGATCGACGACCGCTGAACTGATGCTTTGTCGTGAGCCCGACGAGGATGCCGAGCGGCCGACCGGCGGTCTGCACGACGAAGTTGGCCCCTTTGGCGCGCGCGGCGTCGATCCATCCGAGCACGTCGCGCCACCGGTCGGGGTGATTGTCGATCTGCGTCAAGCAGAAGGTGATGGGTAGGCCGGTCTCGATCGACAGCGCGGTCGCCCAGTCGATGTCCTTGCGGTAGCCGCCCTCGACCACACCCATGGACTCGGCCGAGACGACCTCGACCACGCCGCCGCCCCCGCGGGCCATGGCGCGCCCGATGGCCAGCAACTCGTCGTCGTCGGCAAAGGTGCCGGGAACGGGCCGACCATCTTTCGCAGTGTGCGACGGAAGGCGATTGGTCGAAAAGCCCAGCGCGCCCGCTCGCATCGCGTCTTCGGCGATGCGAGCCATGCGTGCGATGTCGTCGGCAGTAGCGAGTTCGTTCGCCGCGCCGCGCTCATCCATGACGTACGCGCGCACCGAGCCGTGGGGCAGATGGGTGCCGATGTCGAGGATGCGCGGCTTGGATGCCAACACGTCGAGGTACTCGGGGAACGACTCCCACGACCACCGGATGCCTTCGTGCAGCGCGGTACCGGGGATGTCCTCGACGCCTTCCATCAGTTGGATCAAGAAGTCGTGACGGTCGGGACGCACCGGGGCAAAGCCAACGCCGCAGTTGCCGAGGATCGCAGTAGTGACGCCGTGCCAACACGACGGTGCGAGTTGGTGGTCCCAGGTGGCTTGCCCGTCGTAGTGCGTGTGCGGGTCGACGAAGCCCGGCGTGACGAGCGCGCCGTCGGCATCGATCACTTCGCGCGCGGCCTCGTTGACCGCGCCGATCGCGCTGATCACGCCATCGGTGATTGCGACGTCGGCGCGGTATGCAGGTGCGCCGGTGCCGTCGACAACCATGCCACCCTTCAACAACAGGTCGTACACAGGGTCACTTCCTGATCTCGAGGGGAAGGTCTTCGTTGGGCACCTTGCGATCGGCGATACCGATGAAGCCGGCTTGGCCCGAGTAGCTGTCCTCGCCGATCAGCGTGCCGGTCTCATCGAAGGGCCACACCACGAGCATGCGATCTCGGTAGAGGAAGTACGCGTCGGCGTCGTCGACGGTGATGCCCATCGCGTTGAGTGTGCGCCCCGGATACAGCATCGTCATGGTGCCTTCGGTGATCACGGCGTGGTCGTCGACGATGAGGCGATCGACGTCGAACTCGAGATGGTTCGCGCCCGACGCGACGAAGTCGCTGTAGAACTTTTCGACGGCGGCCCGACCTTTCGGCCCGTGGTCGCCTTGCGGTCCCCAGAGGTGATAGTTCGGATACTCACCGAGCGTGGCCATCAACCGCTCGAAGTCGGGGGCGGCTTCGGCGAGCATGTGCTCGTACACGATCTCGAGCAGCTTGCGTTTGTGGGGATCGTTCTCGACCGCGAGTCGTTCTTCGACGACCTTCCACGTGCGCGCCTTGTCGATGATCGTCATGTGCACCCCCAGCGGTGTAGCTCGCGAGGAGTGTACCTATGCGGTTTCAACCGAGTTGGGCCAGCAGGTCTGCCGGGTCGAGCGAGCCGGGCGGGGTCCCGAGGCGGGCGTACTGGGAGCACAACCGTTGCAGTACTTCGTTGACCGGTGTGGGTACGCCCACTTGGCGCCCGAGCATGGCGATCTCGCCGTTGAGATAGTCGGTTTCGACCGACCCGGCGCCCCGGCGCAGGCTCTGCCATGTCGAACTCCCGCGATTGGTGTCCGGGCCGTACGGCTTCATCTGCAGCAGGTTTCCGCGACGCTCGGTGTCTTCGGCCGGCGCCACGAAGTCGATGTTCGCGGCCCGCAGGACGAGCTCGGCCTCGGCGCGGGCCCGCGCCGAGATCTCGGCGATCGCCGGGCTCGATCCACACAGCGCATTCGCGGCATTCGTGAGGTTCATGATGAGCTTGTTGTACTTCCAGCGCATGATGTCCTCGCGGGGAATGCTCTGGAACGTGGTGGTGTCGATCGACGTCGCGATGGCGCAGGCGCGGTCGTCGAGGCCGGTCGGGTAGCGACCGAGGTCGAGCAGGCCCGAGATGGGGGAGGCGAACGCCTCGACGACGCCGGGCTCGAGATGGCCGCTGGGGCACATCACACACACGGCGTAGACGTCCGCGAACCAGCGCAGCGCCAATCGTTCGTTCTCCACACCGTTCTGCGCGCACACGATGGATATGGGCACGGCCTGCGCCGCCGTAGCCAGATCGTCCAGCGCGGCTGCTGTGTGTTGTGTTTTCATCGCGAGCACGACGACGTCGTTCTCGGTGAAGGTCAACTCGCTCGGGTGGCGGACAACCGTCAGAGGCAGTGTCACGTCCTCGTCGTTACAGATGAGGCGCAGACCGTTGTCACGGATTGCGTCATGGTGCGCGCCGCGCGCGATGAGCACCACCTTTTGGTCGGCCTGGAAGAGACGGGCGCCGAGGACGCCGCCGACCGCGCCCGCGCCGTAGACGACGAAACGCACGACTATGACCCTCCGTTCAAGGAATCGATCCACTGATCGATCGTGACGACGTCGCTTTGACGGGCGAACACCTTGTCGATGAGCACTCGGTGCACTTCGGCATCGCCATCGGCGCAACCGTCCGACAGCACGGTGAGCCGGAAGTCGAGATCGGCGGCTTGGCGCATGGTGGACAGCACCACGCCGCTCGTGGAGATCCCGCTGATGACCAGGTGGTCGACCTGCTGCGCCCGCAACACCATGTCGAGGTCGCTGCCGGCGAACGCACTGACTCGCTTCTTGGTGACGATGATGTCGCCGGCTTGCGGCGCGATGTCAGGATGCACGACGCGGTTGGCGTCGCCGTCGGAGTAGGCACCGGTCGCGGCGATGGCCGAGAACCCACGGTTGTTCGGGCTGACTTCGGCGTAGTCGTTGCGAAAGCCGACGACCACGTAGATCACCGGTATCGAGGCGTGATGCGCCGCGTCGATGGCGCGCCGTAGACGCGGAATGAGGCCGGTGTCGTTCGCATAGCGATCGACGATGCCGACCTGTACGTCCATGACGAGCAGCGCGCTGGTCACTCGGCACCCTCGATGACGTGCCCACTGGTTTCGGCGAGCGCTTCGGCGACGATGCGATTGTTGGCATTGCGGCGATCGGCGTCATACGTCGGCAGGATCTTGTACCAGAGCGGCAGGCCGAAGCCGTAGAGCTCCATGCGTCCCTTCGGCCGGGCCATGAACCACAGATGGAAGTGCGAGCCGCCGTCACCCCAGCGGCTGACATGCACACGACCGATGTCATCGCAGCGTTGCATCGCGTGCTCGATGCGCACGATGAGCTCGCCGAGTTGCGCGCCGAGCGCCGGGGTGAAGTCACTCAGGTCGACGTGCTCGCGTGTCTCGAGCATCACACCCACGGGTAGCGCCGACGGCTCGAGGGTCTTCATTCTCCACGTGTCGTCGACCCAGAGGTACGCGCTGTCGGGTTGCTTGCACGCGTGCTTGCACGTGCGCCCATTTTCGCCTTCGCGCGCGACGTCCTCGGCCATGAGGGGCGTGGGCTGCTTGACGCGCAAATCGCCCTCGAACGGAAAGATGGGCCAGCCGACGTAGTCGGGCAGCGGTAGCGACGGTTCGCTCACCGTACGGAAACCGGGATGCGGCTGAAGGCCCGGGCCCAGATCGACACGATGCGTTGAGGCTCGCCGGTGAGGCGATAGTGGGGGAAGTTGCGGTGCCACTCTTCGAAGGCCGCGCGCGCCTCGAGGCGGGCGAGGTTCGCACCGAGGCAATAGTGGATGCCGTGGCCGAACGCGAGATGGCGCGAAAACTTGCGAGTGACGTCGAGCGTCTCGGGGTCCCTGTATTCGCGATCGTCATGGTTGGCGGCGCCCCAGATCAACATCACCCGTGAGTCCGCAGGGATCGTGGTGCCGTGGATCTCGACATCGCGCGTCGTAGTGCGGGGCAACACCTGGGCCGGCGACTCCATGCGGTTGAGCTCCTCGATGGCATTGGGCCACAGCGACGGGTCGTTGACGAGCAGCGCGCGCTGGTCCGCGTATTGCGACAACAACGCGATGCCACTGCCGATGAGGCTCGACGTGGTGTCGTTGCCGGCGAGGATGAGTAGCAGGCAAAACCCCAGTAGCTCTTCGTCGGTCAGCTTTGTGCCTTCGGCTTCGGCGTCGATGAGCGCCGTCATGAGGTCGTCGAGGGGGCGAGCCCGCCGCTCGGCGAGCAGCTCCGCGAACAGCGCGTAGATCTTGCCCGCCGCGTCGGCGAAGTCTTGCGGGCCCTGGATCTCGAGGAACGATTCGGTCCAGCTGCGAAACGACGGTATGTGCGCTTCGGGGACACCGATCATGCGGGCGATCACCACGCTGGGCAGGATCGACGCGAACTCGTGTTGCAGCTCGCATTCGCCACGCTCGGCGACCTCGGCGCACAGCTCGCGTGCGGTCTGGCGGACAAGGCCTTCGACCGCCGCGACCCGCTTGGGTGTGAACGCACGCGAGACGAGCGCTCGCATGGACGTGTGCTTCGGTGGATCGAAATAGATCATCTGGGGCAACAGGCTCTGCGCTTCTTCGACGACGCTCGAGAACGTCTCGTGATCGTGCACGGCCCGCCACACGTCGTCGAAACGCGAGAGCGCATAAGTGCCCGTCACGGGATGGCGATAGACGGGATACTCGTCGCGCATCGTGCGATAGACGTCCCAGAGATCGTCTTGGAACTGCGCCGTCGATGGGTCGTAGATGAAATCCGCCGTCGTCGTCATGGTGGAGTACCCCCAGGGCGAACATTAGATGACCGGTCGCCGCGACGGCTACCCTCCGACGCCATGCGCGTATTGGTCATGGGCGGGACGCTCTTCAACGGTTATGCACTGGTTCGAGAGCTCGTGCGGACCGGTCACGACGTGACGATCCTCAACCGGGGCAAGACGCAGGTCGACTTGCCCCGTTCGGTGCGACGGGTGATCGGTGACCGCACCGACCACGCTCGCATCCACGAGCTGTTTCGTGACGCAGAGTTCGACTGCGTACACGACATGAGTGCCTACCATCCCGAAGACGTCGAGCTCATGTACGACGTATTCAAGGGAAAGATCGGGCACTACATATTCGCCAGTTCGACGGTGATCTACGCGGCGTCCGACATCCTGCCGATCGACGAGTCGTTCCCGGTCGATCGCAGCCCAGATCAGAACGAGTACGGCATGCACAAGATCCTGTGCGAAGAGTTCTTGTTCCAGAAGTTCCGCGACAACGGGTTTCCCGCATCGGTGGCGGCGCTGTCGATGGTCTTCGGCCCGCACAACGGCATTCCCGATCGCGAGCAGCGCATGTTCGGACGGTTGCTGCAAGGGCGCAAGATCTTGATACCCGGCGATGGCCGCACGCTCGGTCAGGTCGGCCACGTCGACGACCAGGCGCGCGCGTTGCGGTTGATGATGGGCCAGCCCGTCACGTTCGGCAAGCGCTACAACCTGACCGGATCACAGGCGTACACCAGCGAAGGCTATGTCGATGTTTTCGCTCGCGTCCTCGGCGTCGACGCCGGCAAGGTGTTCATCCCGGCCGACGTGATGGACGGCATGTGGGACGGCAAGATCGACATCGCCGCGGGGCGCATGCAATCGCGCATAGAGATTCGGCCCAGCGCGACCGGCGTCAAAACTGCCAGCAGCACGCGGCAGAAGTACCACCTCGCGACGCTCGTCCAGCGGCTCGCGCCACATCTGCATCGATGGGACCGCAGCGTGGTGTTCGGCATCGACCGGCTGCGCCGTGACATCGGGTGGGAGCCCGAGTACACGTTCGAGTCGATGGTGCAGCAGACCTACGAGTGGTTCGTCGACAAGGGGCTCGACCGCTCGCTCGAGTTCGACTTCGCGGCCGAAGACCAGATTCTGTCGCTGCTGGCCTAGCGGGCCGTGGGCGGCGCGCCTATTGCGACGCGTCGGTCCACCGCCGCGGCGCGGTGAAGAATGCCCGCGGTTCGCCCTCGGGCACGACATCGACGACCAACACGTGGCCGCTGCCCGGATCGAGGTAGCTGCGGGTGACGACCGCCGAGCCGCTGGCGAAGGATCGCCGATCTTCGAGGACAGGACAGCCGTCGGTGAAGTGCGCGGGCGAGACGGCGAGTGGCGCACCCGTGCGCGCGCTGAACGCGACGCGGCCGCGCTGTACGACGCCCGGATACAACGGTTGGGCGGGTTGGCCATCGGATTGTGCCGCAACGTCGGACACGATGGTGACAGCGGGTGTGTGGGCGCGCGCGAGTCGTTGCGCCAACAGTTCGCTACGAGTCGCGTCGGTCGCGGTGGGATCGACCGCGAACGACCCATCGACCGCCACGCCATACACGGTGCGTGCTTCGTCGAAGGTGACTCGTCCGCGCTTGACGTCGGCCGCGACCCTGGCCGGTTCACGGTCGAGCGGGTCGCCGTAACCTCCACCCGACGCGCACCGAAACTCGAACACCTCGCCCGGATGCAGGATGACATCACTCGCGTGGCCACCGATGCGGTGGAAGCCATCGGCCGCATCGTGCATGACGAACTCGGTGACCGCGCCGGGCGCACCACCGGCCATGCCGACGAGCGGCAGCCGTTCGCGCATACCCAGCATCACGCCGAAGAGCTGCGAGGTGCCGTGCAACGAGTAGGCCATGTTGCAACCGGCGCCGGCGCGGAAGGTGCCGGCGCCGTATGCCCCGGGACGAGCGCGCTTGAAGTCGACGAGGATGGGATACCACGACTCCGCCACCTCGACGTCGATCATCTCGAGCGACCCGTTGGCGGCGACCATCCACGAGCCGAGATCGGTGCCGTCGCGGTCGTTGCCGGCGGACGCGCCGGCCAAGCAGCCGTCCATCATCGCCCAGCCGTCGGGCATGCCCGAAAGCCCTTGCCCCGACCACGTGTGCGTGGCGAGTGCCGAACCACCGGTCGGCCCGCAGAGATACTGCGCCGCCGGGCTGCCCGGTGTCGCAGCGACCGCCATCATCAAGGCGCGCATACCGACCTCGGCCGCGTTGAACGCGACATCCATGTGTGCGGCGGCGACGGGCGCGGGCGGCTCGCTGTTGACGATGGTGCCGCTCGGGCAATCGAGGTCGACCGGGCGGAACGCGCCGCGATTGAACGGCAGGTCTTGTGCGAGCAACTTGCAGATCTCGCCGACGAGGCCGCTCGCGATGATGTATGGCTTGGAATTGAAGAAATGCTGCGCCTGAGGCGCCGCGCCCGTGTAGTCGAAGTGCAGGTGATCGCCCTCGATCGTCAGCGTGCACGGCACGACGAAGAACTCGTCGTCCCATTCGGTCCAACTGACTGCGCGATATACACCGTCTTCGAGCGCTTCGATGCGGCGCCGCAACTCGCGCTCGGTGAGATCGCACATGTCTTCGACGGCATCGACGAAGTGCTCGTTGCCGATCTCGGACACGAGCGCGGCGATCTTTTCGTGGGCGACGTGGCAACCGGCGACCAAACCGCGCAAGTCCATCTCGACGAGCGCCGACAAGCGCACATTGTTGCGGAAGATGGCGAAGATGTCGCTCGCTTCGACTCCGCGATTCGCCAACCGCACCGGCGGGAATCGCAGCGCCTCTTGGAAGCATTCGGTAGCGGCCGGCGCCCATGAGCCGAGCACCATGCCGCCCATATCCATGAGGTGCGCCGAGTTGACGATCCACGCGACGCGTTCACCGTCGACGAAGACCGGGCGTTGCACCATCACGTCTTGCGCGTGCAGCCCACCACCGTTGTGCGGATCGTTGGCCAGGAATACATCGCCCGCGCCGATCGAATCGCCGTGCGTCGCAATCGTCGCGTGCACCGCACTCGACGCCGCGTAGAAGTGGTAGTCGATCTTGCCTGCGCCGACGAGCAGTCCGCCGTCTCGATCGAGGATGGTGCACGAATAGTCTTTGGACTCGGTCACGACCGGGCTGATGGCGGTGCGTTCGATGGTGTTCGCACCCTCTTCACCGATTGCCTCGAGCCGGTGGCGCAAGACTTCGAGCGTGATGGGGTCGGTACGCAGGCCCAGTGTCGTCATGTCGAGAGCTCCACAACCGTGCTGTTGAACGCATCGATGTGCGCGGTGGACGATGGCGGCACCCAGATGGTCGTGTCGACATCATCGAGCAATGCCGGCCCGTCGATGCGGTGCCCCGGGAGCAGGTCGCCCATGCGGTAGGACGGCACCGGGGTGGGTGGGTGCGTGCGTTCGAGCAACACCGCCCGCTCGCCAGAGGGCCCGGGCGTCGAACGAGCGTCGACGAGATCGCGGCGTTCGAACGCAGCCTGCACCGTGCGACCGATGCCGAGGCCGCGCAGTGCCACGACTTCTACGGCGGCGCCGGCCATCACCGCGCCCTCGCCATAGCGGCGGGCGTACTCTGCGCGGAAGTCGTGGGCGAGTTGTTCGATCGTCGCCGCGCTCACGGGCGACTGCAGTGGGATCGTGAGCTCCCATCGCTGGCGGGCGAAGCGCACGTCGACTTCGTAGTGGATCGTGCGATTGACCGGCGCGACCGCATCGCCGTCGAGCTCTTTGGTCAACTCGGCTTCGAGCGTGGTGATGGCGTCGTCGAGTACGAGTGGATCGCACGGCAACATGACACTGAGGGGGAGCGTCCGCTCGCGCCGGATATCCGATGCGGCGGCCCCGAATGCCGACAGCACCGACGCCAGCGCGGGTACGAGCAACCGCGGCGCGCCGATCGCCCGCGCGACGCCGGTGGTGAACAGCGGCCCGCATCCGCCGTAGGTGATGAGCGTGAAGTCACGAGCATCGAGGCCTCTCGTCGACAGCATCGAACGGGTGGCCTTGACCATCTCGGCCAACGCGATCTCGCGGATGCCCCACGCGCACTCGGGGCCGGTCATGCCGATGGCGTCGCCGAGACGGGCGCACGCCTGGTGCGCGCCGTCGAGGTCGAGGGACATCCGCCCGCCGAGGAAGTGATCGGGGTCGAGATAGCCGAGCACCAGCAATGCGTCGGTCACGGTGGGTTCGGTGCCGCCGCGGCCGTAGCAGACGGGCCCTGGTGTGGCGCCGGCGGACCGCGGGCCGACGCGCATCAAGCCGCGACTGTCGATCCACGCGAGTGAGCCTCCGCCCGCACCGAGCGACTTGACGTCGACGGTCGGCACCGATGTCCAGATACCCATGACGTCGCCACGGGTGCGCCGTTCGGGTGTCGCGTCGAGTACCAGTGCGACGTCATACGAAGTGCCGCCGACGTCGCACGTGATCGCCCGCGTGACACCGCTGGTGCGCGCAACGATCGACGATGCGGTCACGCCCGCGGCCGGCCCCGACGCGGCGAGCCGAATCGGGACACGGCGCGCTTCCTCGGTGGTCATCGATCCGCCGCCCGAGTGCACGAGCAGCAACGGCACTCGCAAGCCGAGGCGGGCCAGTTGCGCAGTGAGCGCGTCGACGCCGTTGAGCGAGCGTCCGACGTACGCGTTCAACAGTGCGAAGGTCGACCGCTCGTACTCGCGGATCGCCGGTTGCAGCTCGACCCCGCTCGTGACGAGCAGGTCGGGATAGCGGGTGCGTATCTCGTGCACGGCCCGCTGCTCGTGATCCGGATTTTTGAAGCTCCACAGGAACGACACGGTGATTGCGTCGACGTTCTCGTTTTCGACGAGGTGCTCCGCGGCGAGTTGGGCGGCCCCTGTCGCGAGCGGTTTGATGACCGCGCCGTCGCGGTCGATACGTTCGTCGAGCCCGATGATGCGCTCGCGCTCGACGAGTGAGGGCGGCATCACCAGCCAGCCATCGACACAGATGCGCGTGCCGCGGGCGAGCGGAACGATGTCTTCGAAGCCTGCCGTCGTGACCAGGCCGAGCCGTTGGCCTGTCCACGAGGCCAGCGTGTTGGTCACGGCCGTGGTGCCCAGACCGAATCGATCGACGGTGGGCAAGAGACCTTCGAGCGTGGTGCCGTGTGCTTGCGCGACCAGGCGGCACGCCGCAAGCACACCTTCGCTGACGTCGTGCGGCGTGCTCGGCGACTTGGCGCGCCACGTACGGCTACCGTCGGACAGGACGACATCGGTGAACGTGCCCCCGATGTCGACACCGATACAGGTCGTGCCCCCCACGACAGGCACCATACTCGGCCCGAGACAATCGTCGCCGCGAGAACGGAGACACCGGGTGTACGACGACGAGCAGCGAGAGCTGACCGCGACCGCCACGAGCGCGACATTGTTCGCCCGCCGGCGCGATCAATCGCCCACGGGTTGGCCCATGACTCCGTTGTGGCCGGGCGACGGCCACCTGTACTTCAACACCTATCGGGTCGCCGCCAAGGCCAAGATGATGTTGCGCGACGATCGTGTCGCAGTGTTGTTGTCGAGCGAACGCGCGCCACGCGCGTTGCGCCTTCAAGCGCACGCCCAGTTGATCACCGATGCCGACGAGATCGAGTGGCTGGCGCAGCACTCGCTGCGCACCGATGGGTTTGCGACATCCGATGTCGTGACCCGCACTCAAGATCGCCTCCGCAGCGGCAAGCGGGTGCTGTTTCGCATGGCCGCTCTGCACCTCGATTGGATCCCGCTGCCTCCTGATTGGCGCACCGATTCGCAACGCTCGCAGCCGCGCGGCGCGCGGACCGACATGGGCAAAGCGGGGCGCGATCGGGGCTCGCTGGCGCTCGAGGATGACGAGCTCGAGTCGTTCGTCGCCTCGTCGCGCGCCGCGTCCGTCGGGTGGATCTCGCCCGACGACCACCCCACGGTGGCCGCAGTCGCCGTTCGCCCTCTGGGCAGTCGCCTCGAGCTGGGTAACGGTGCGCCGCCACCGCGCACGCGCGTGTGCGTCGTGCTCGACCGAGGCGCGACCTACGCCGACATCGAAGGCGCGATGATCCACGGCGAGATCGCCGCCGACCAGACGGTCGCGATTGCGGACGTCGTCAGCTTCGCGTTCGCCAAAGCTTCGGCCGGCTCCTGATCGCCGCGCTACGCCGCGAACGGGGTCTAGGGGTGGTGATGGGTACGGGTGCGAGGGAGGAGTAAGAGGTTGGAGACGATGGTGATGACCGCGGCGATGGTCATCGCGGCGAACATGCGCCGGTGATCGCCGAGGCTCGTGTCGACTCGCGAGCCGAGGATCGTGACCGCCACCGCGACGCCGAGTGAGTTGCCGATGCGTTGCAACGTCTGCGTGATGCTGGCCGCCAGTGACATCCGCTCGGGTTCGACGCGCCGCAGCACCAGGGCGAACATGCCGCCCCACGCGAGACCGGCACCCGCACCCGCGATAGAGGTCGCCGTGAACCAGAGCGCCATGTTGCGTTCGCCGCGCAGCCCGATGGCCAACATCGCCACGCCGATCGTCCAGACGGTGACGGCCGGCGCGCTCAACTTCTCGTCGCCGAAGCGGTCGCTGATGCGGCCGGCCGCCAACGAGAACAGCGCGGTGAACGCGAACACGGGCGTGCTCAGCAAGCCCGCGTCGAGAAGGCTGAAGCCCCAGATCTGGCGCAGGAAGAGGATCGCGCCGAACTGTGTGCCGAAGAAGCTCAACGCGAACATCAGCATCGAGATGTTGCCGAACGAGTACGTGCGACTGCGAAAGAGGCTGAGGTCGATCAGCGGCACGGGGTGATGACCGCAGCGATACAGCAACAACGCGAGGAGCGCGGCGCCGCCCGCGATCGATGCCAGTACCGGCCCGCTGCCCCAGCCCCACTGGCTGCTCTGTACGAGGCCGAAGACCAGAAAGCCGACGCCACCCATCAACGCGAACATGCCGAAGACATCGGGCACCCGCGGCGCGTGCTCGTTCTTGGATTCGTCGAGGACGATCACGGCCGCGACGGTTGCGACGATACCGATCGGCACGTTGAGCCAGAACGCCGCCCGCCAACTCCACGTATCGATGAGCCACCCACCGAGGGACGGGCCGAGCGACGCCGCGACGCCGCCGATTGCCGACCACCCCGCGGCCGCCGTGCCTCGATGGGACTCGGGAAACGCGTTGAGGATGAGGGTGGCGGTCATCGGCAGGATGAGCGCGGTGAATACGGCTTGGATCGCCCTTGCGGCGATGAGCCATCCGGGATTGGGGGCCAGCGCGGCGAGGACCGATGCGGCGGTGAAGCCAATGAGGCCCAGCACCATGGTGCGCTTGCGGCCGTAGCGCTCACCCGCCACGCCACCCAAGATGAACAGTGGGGCACCGACGATGGTGAAGATGTTGAGCACCCATGACAGCGTCGAGTTCGAAGAATTGGGGAATTCCTCGACGAGGTCGGGATACACGACGAACACGATCGACAGCGACATCGCGGTGAGGAAGCTGCCCAACCCGACGACGAACAGCACCAGGTACGCCCGCCGCAGATCGGGCTTGACCACCTCGGCGATGCTCACGGCGCCCGACCCTACCGGGCGATCAGGCCGCGAACCCCGGCGCCGGGGCGGCTACCCTTCACTCCCATGCTGAAGCTTGCCCGTCGTTTCTGGAAGTACATGACCGCCAAGGCCACCGGTACGTTCAATGAGCGCGCCGATCCCAAGGTGCAACTCGAGCAGGCCATCATCGAGGCGCAGGACCAACACCGTCGCCTCAGAGAACAAGCGGCCAACGTCATCGCCAGCCAAAAGCAGACCGAGATGCGTCTCGATCACGCGCTCCAAGAGCTCGAGCGGGTCAATGCCAACGCGCGACAAGCGGTGCGCATGGCCGAAGATGCCAGCACGAGCGGCGATGCCGCCAAGTCCACCCAATACACGACGGCCGCCGAAGCGTTTGCCAACAAGATGATCGCGCTCGAGAGCGAGATCGACGGGTTGAAGGCACTGCACCTGCAGGCAACGCAGGCGGCAGTTCAGGCAAAGGCCGCAGTCGAACAGAACTCTGCGATGCTCCAGAAGAAGCTCTCGGAACGTCACCATCTGATGGGTCAACTCGAGCAGGCCAAGATGCAAGAGCAGATGAACAAGGCGATGGCGTCGTTGTCGGAGAATGTTGGCCAAGACGTACCGACGTTCAACGAGGTGCGCGACAAGATCGAGTATCGCTACGCCAAGGCCAAGGGCATGGCCGAGCTGCAAGGCACCTCGGTCGAGGGGCACATGATGGAGATCGAAGCGGCGGCTCGCAACACCGAAGCGCGCGCTCGCCTCGACCAGATTCGTGCCGAGCTCGGCATGCAACCGGGCACTGCCGCCAAGGCGATCGATACACCCAGCCCGCCGGCGTGATCCAGATCGTCGGGCACGCCGAATAGCCGGCGTGATGGCTTCCACTGCTCCTGACGGCACTGACAACGGCGATTACGAGACCATCGACGCGCTACTCGCGTCGATGGATCGCATCGAACAGTCCCTCCAGGCCGCCGACGACCCGCGCCGCTTCTTTCACAGCACGTACGCACGGACGACGCGTGCGGTGCGAGACGAGATCGGGCGCGGTGGCTTCACCGACAACGAGTGGGTCGAACGGTGGGATCTCGTGTTCGCGGGGCTCTACCTGCGAGCGTACGAACAGTACGAAGCCACCGGTGCCGCCGTTGGTCCGTGGCAAGTCGCCTTCGATCGCGCAAGCGACACGGCATTGCCTCCGCTACGCCACGTGTTGCTCGGAATGAACGCGCACATCAACTATGACCTACCTCAGGCGTTGTGCGCGGTGATCACGAGCGCCCAATTCGACGACGAGGCGTTGCTCGCGAAACGGGGTGCGGATCACCAGCACATCGACACCGTCCTCGCGGCGCGTGTGGCCGCCGAAGACGCCGAGCTGAAGAAGCTCGAGCAGCCCGGTCAGCGGACGCTGCTCGACAAGATCCTGACGCCGTTCAACCGCCTGGGTACGAAGAAGTTCCTGCGCGAGGCCCGGACCAAGGTGTGGGCGAACGCGCGCACGCTCGACCGGGCGCGTCGCGAGGGAGACGAGGCGTATGCCGGCGCGTTGCGTGACCTCGAAGCGTTGTCGCGTCAGCGCGTCGTCGACCTCGGGCAGCCCGGCCAGATCATCCTGCGTCTCGCGCGCCAAGGATTTGGTGTCGTTCTAGAACCATGAGAACTGCGGCATAGACGGTACAGTTCGCCGCTGTGAAGAATGTGCACGACGCGGCGTCGACACTGCTGAGTTCGGCTGGACAGCGCTACACGGGGTCGCGGCGCGCGGTCGTCGATGTTCTCGCCGACGAGGGTCGTCCGATGACGCTGCCGGAGATTCTCGCCCGGCAACCCGAGCTGGCCCAGAGCAGCGCCTATCGCAACTTGGCCGAACTCGAGCAGGCGGGCGTCGTACGCCGCATCATCACCTCCGACGAGCACAGCCACTATGAGCTCGCCGAGGACTTGACCGGGCACCATCACCACCACTTGATCTGTACCGATTGTGGCGCGGTCACCGACTTCGCCGTCCCCGCGGATCTCGAAAAGCAGATCGAGCGATCCGCATCCTCGGTGGCGCGCAAGTACGGCTTCGTGGTGGACGCCCACCGTCTCGATCTCGTCGGTCGCTGCGGCGACTGCAGCCAGTAGTCGCCGTGTACACGCTGCGTCGGCCCGCTGCCCGCGTCGTCCTGCTCGATCGCGAGGGACGCATCTTCTTGATGCACGCCGAAGATCCCGTCGACTTTCGCAAGCCGCCATGGTGGGAGATTCCTGGGGGTGGCATCAGCCCGGGCGAATCGAGCGAAGACGCGGCGCGACGCGAACTCATCGAAGAAGCAGGGATCGTGGTCGCCGAGATCGGCCCGTGTATCTGGACGCAACATGTCGAGTTCGACTTCGGCGGCTATCACTTCGATTCGAACGAGCGCATCCACGTGGCATGGTGCGACGGGGGCGAGTGGAATCCTCAGGGGCTCGAGTCGCTCGAAGCTGCTGCGTTCATGGGCGCCAAGTGGTGGACGCTCGACGATCTGTTGGCGAGTGACGTGAACGTGTTGCCCGAGCGACTGCGCGAGTTCTTGCCGCCCATCGTGCGCAACGAGTTGCCGGCCGAGCCGATCGACATCAGCCCGCTTCGCTGAGCGGTCAGTCGCGTCGCGGCCGCCCGCGCAGGCCGTACCACGCAAGCTCGGCGACGCGCTCGGCGAGGTCGGTCGGAGTCAGCTCGATCTGCTGGCCCATCCAGTGACGACCGGCGCCTTCGGCCAGCCCGACGATGCCGAATGCCAGCACGCGACGATCGAGTTCGGGCATGTCGTCGATCGCCATCAACTGCGCGATGTTCTCTGCGATCGACTCTTCGACCGCGTGGGCCTCGCGTGCGAACTCCGCGTCGCGGCGCGTTGCGTCACCGAAGAGGACTTCGAACGCAAACGGCTCGTTGGCGAAGAACTTGAAGTAGGCACGGAACCCCGCCTCGACCTGACTGTGCGCGGACGTCGCGTCTGCGACCGCTTTGCCGAGCTCATCGCGCAAGCGTCCGCCGATGTCGCGTACGACCTCGAGGTAGAGCTCATTCTTCGACCTGAAATGCTGATACAGCACCGGCTTGGTCACACCGGCCGCCGCGGCGAGCGCGCTCATCGACGTCTTGTGGAAACCGTTGATGCCGAAGGACTCCACCGCCACGTCGAGCAATTGCCGCCGCCGTTGCGACGCGGGCATGCGGGTGGTGGCCGACCGATCTTCGGAGCTCAACTGCACCTCACTTCTACTGGTGGGCAACTTACCGGCCCTGTTCCCGATCTTCGCGAGCGGCGGCCTTGACGGCGTAACCCGCCACGATTGCGGGCGCGAGCAACGCCGAGCCAATGATCATGGCGGTGACGATCGTGGTGACGATGGCCGGTGTGAACCCGATGATGAAGCCGACGACGAACACGACGACGGCGCCTCCGTAGAGGAGGTAGCCGACACGTTGCCCGAGGATTGCGAGGCGGGCAACCTGCGCGCGCCGCACGAGTACGGGATCGGGCTCAGGTCTGGTCACGGCAACCATCCGGCGTCGGCGAGGAGCGCACCCAATTTGGCGCGCATCGATTCGAAGGAGAAGTGCCGGCGCGCCAGTCGTTGGTTGTGATCGAGC
Source organism: Acidimicrobiales bacterium (assembly GCA_039934635.1). Lineage (GTDB taxonomy): Bacteria > Actinomycetota > Acidimicrobiia > Acidimicrobiales > WLNW01 > DATLFA01. The sequence continues at coordinate 22,518 of JBDTLT010000020.1, read as the reverse complement.
AACGATTCGTCCGGCGCCCCGAACCACTTGCGCATCGCGCTGATGTCATCGGGGTCGAACCAGCGAAATCCCATTGCCCGCAATTCGGCGGCGACGGGGTAGAGCCCCACCGCGACCGGCCGACGGAAGATGGCGGCTTCGACCGGTGGGTTGCCGAAGCCCTCCCATGTGGACGGAAATGCCACGATGTCGGATGCGGCGTAGAACCCGGCCCGGTCGGATGACGTCTGATGAATGACCCTCGTACGAGCGCCGGCGAGGATGCGGGCGAGCTCGGCGTCGTAGTTCTCCTCGGGCCCGCCCAACAGCCAATAGGTCGCATCGAGCGCTTCGGCCATCTCGAGGGCCTTGGGGATGTTCTTACGCTCGATCGCTCGCACCGGATGGATGACGAGGCGCTCGTGCGCATCGATGGCGAAAGCCGCGCGGGTCGCGGCACGATCACCCATCGGCTCGTGTATTTCGAACGCGTTGTAGATGGTCGTGGCCTCGATACCCCGCTGGGCCATCTCGTGTCGGGTGAGCTCGTTGATCGTGACATGGCGCCACGCCGGGTCACGCGGCGGCAACTCGGTGATGTGCGCGAAGCGGGCACGCTGCCACGAGGGGTCATGGTGATGCAGTATCGCCGGTCGTCCCCGCAACACTGCGGTCAGGGCGCGCGAAGCAGGGAGATTGAGGGGAATCGACAACAAGTTCTCGACGACGACGAGATCGACGCCGGCCAGGGCGGCGCGCAACTCGCCTTTGGTCGGCGGCGACGGCGCGTCGATGGCGAGGCCCGGCACGGTGACATCGACCGGGCCATCGCCGGCGATCGTGCGAGTGGAGAACCCGAGATCGACCAAGGCGTTGCGCCATGTCTCGGCCACGACCGAGACTCCGTCGGCTCGTCCCAGCCGAAACGACACAATCGCGCACGTCGCCATAAGAATGCGCAGCGTTCTAGCAGCTCGATCACCTACCCGAGAGCGAGTATCGATGTCCTTCGAGTCGCCCACGTCGTTCGATGTCGGCGATCTGCGCGCACGCGTGAGCGAGATGCTGCATGCGCAATGGATGCCCGAGGGGTACACCGCGCCCAACAACACGGTCTATCCGTGGCAATGGCTGTGGGACTCGTGCTTCCACACGATCGTGTGGCTCGAGCTCGGCGACGAGGCGCGTGCACTACGAGAAGTGACGCACGCGTTGTCGGCGCAGGACGACGAGAGCGGCTTCGTTCCCCATATGCACTACGAACGTGGGCCCGACACGCACGCCTCGTTCTGGGGTCGTCGTGGCGCATCGTCGATCACCCAGCCACCGATGTTCGGTCACGCGATCGCCGAGTGCGTACGACAAGGGGTCGACGTGCCCGGCGAGTTGATCGAACGCGCCGTTCGCGGTCTCGGGTTTCTGCTTCGCCGACGCGCCCGCCATCTCGCGAGCGGCTTGGTCTTGCTCGCGCACCCGTGGGAGTCGGGCGCCGACGACAGCCCTCGCTGGGACGACCTCTGTCCCGACGGGATCTCGCCCGAGAATTGGCACCGGCGCAAGGGCGAGCTCGTCGCATCGATCGTGCGATCGTCGTCGGGCGCCCCGATCGCGAACCCGTCGTGCGTCGTCGCGTCGGCGGGATTCAACGCGCTGATCGCGTTCAACGCATACGAGCTGCTGACGATCGTCGACGACGACCGCATGCGTAGTGAAGCCGACGAGCTCGTCGAGCAACTCGATCGCCGATGGGATGGTGATCTCTGTTCGTGGATCGACGCCGGGGAAACCGAACGCGGGTCGGGCCGCGTGCGCACGCTCGACGCGCTGTTGCCGGTGCTCGTGACCCGAGACGACACGGCCCGCGCTCGTACGCACCGGTCGCTGTGTGATCCGTCGGAGTACGGCGCGGCGTTCGGGCCGTGCGGCGTCCATCGCGGCGAAGCGCTGTTCTCGCCCTCCACGTACTGGCGCGGACCGACGTGGCCGCAACTCGATTACCTGTGCTGGCTCGCCACACGACAGGCCGGCGATATCGAGGCAACGCGAACGATTGCCCGGCAGACGGTCACCGGCGCGCTGCGGTCAGGTCTCGCCGAGTATTGGGAGCCCGACACCGGACATGGACTCGGAGCTATCCCTCAATCCTGGACCGGGCTCGCGCTCGTCATGGCCCGCAGCCTCTGAACCAACGGCGCCTGGATCCGCCGCATCTGAATCCGCTGCATCGGAGGACTCGATGGGCCGTGCCGCATAGCCGTGATGCGCGGCTTCGGCCACGAGTGCCAGGTCGATCACCGGGTCGTCGAGGCGGATCTCCGGCGCGGCGATCGAAACGAGACCGGCGCGCGCGTCCGGTGAAAGCGGGGGCGGCGGGTGGAGCCGCTTGCGTCGAGTGAGGTGTTCGACCGAGCACCCGATGCCACCGATGATGATGAGATCGCCGAAGGACAGCACTTGTTCGAGCTCACGAAACGGAATGGCGTTGCCCAGCCACCAGAGTCGATCGTCGTCGGTGCGCAGATGCTGCCCTCCCGAAAGCTTGGCTTCGTCGACCGTGCGAGCATCTTCGATATTTGCCGCGATCAGCGCACCCTTGTCGACGGGGAACCCGTCATTGGCGACGGTGGCGAGCAGGTTCAGGGCCAACCCGACGGCGACGATCGAGACGCCGATCAGATGGAGGTTGCGCAACGCGAACAACATCATCAACGCCAGACCGACCACGACGAGACCCACCGCGCCCATAACGACGAGGCCGAGGTCGAGGGAGAAGTCGGGCGCTACATCGGCGAGGCCGATGAGCCCCATCGCGAGAAAGAACAGCCGCCACCACTGAAGGTCGGCGTGCGCGAGGTTGACCGGTGAGCCCCCGCGCCGGACCCCGATGATCAGCCCGACAACCGCCGCGACGGTGGCGAGGAGCAGGGACTGCAGAGCCACGCCGTCACGGTATATGCCGCGGGCACTGCTGCGCGGCGGAAAAGCCGCGGCCCCGTCAAAGTCGCGAGTCGCGAACGGTTCCCATGAGCTTGGTGTTCTTCACGTAGGGCGTCACGTAGCACGTCACGGCGCGGTATTTGGCGGTCGCGTTCTCCCAGCGCTCTTGTTGCGGCACGAAGTACCCGAGTTGGTACGCCGAGATCTCGTAGGCAGTGCCTACGAAGGCCGCGAAGTTCTCGTAACAGACGCGAATCGAGTCGGTCGTCAGTTTCTCTTTGCCCGGATAGGTGTTGACCGTGACCGAGCCGGGAAAGTCGTTCTTGTAGAAGACCTCCGCGTCGTGCGGTTGTTCGCACGGTCGCTTGGTGACAATTTCGATGGTCTGGTAGTTCTGCAGCCCTGCGTACCGGTTGAAGCAGTCGCCGACGACGAGCGTGTCGGGATCGACGGGCAATCCCTCGATGCCATCTGTCGACTTCACCGTCGACGCGGTCGCGTTGCCCCGGGTCGTGGTGGCGTTGCTGGCCCGACTGGTGGCCGCAGTCGGGGCCGGCTGCGTCTGATCGTCGACCACGGCGGGCGTGGCATTGTCCTTTTGACACGCCGTCGCGACGACGACGAGCGCCAAGATCCGCCACCAATGCCGCACCCGGCGAATCTACCGGTGCGGACGCGATGTCACCTCGCGTATGGCGCTTCGCTCACCGTGCAGGGAGCATGCGATCGAGATGCTCGAAGAACACGAACACGACCAGCACCAAGGGCAGCGCCGAGACCGCCCAACTGCGGATACGGCCCCAGCGCCGCGTCGAGCGCCCGATCGCGACCATGAAGACCGCGACCATCAGCCCCCAGAAGATGGCCGGCCACCGGTGGCTGCCGTCCCCACCCAGACCGGCGTCGAGATCTTCGCGGGCGATCACCGGCTCGTCGGCGAGCGTCGTCGGCGCGACACCGTCGACCGTCGATCGCGTGACGTCGATCGACGGTTTGGACACGAGCTTCGGGGTGAGCGCCGGCGGTACAACCAGCACCGCCTGGACGATGATGCGTTGATTGGCGCTGTACTTCGGATGGCACGCGGTCAAGGTCAAGCGGTTGTCGCCCATGTCGTCGAGGACCCATACGTCGTTCGGGCTCACGATCAAATGACCGCTCACGTCGCCGCTTTCGTCGGTCTGCGGCAGCACCTTGTAGGTGAAATCGCCTTGCAAGGTCGACACCGAGATCTCGTCGCCGGGATCGAGTTCGTCGATGCGGTTGAACGGAGCGCCGTAGGTGGTGCGATGGCCCGCGATCGCGGCGTTGCCGCGCTGGCCGGGCATCGGCGTGCTGCGGTAGTGACCGGGACCCTTGCGCAGATCGTCGACCTCGACGCCCTCGACGACGATCTTGTCGAGATCGATCTTGGGCGCGCGAATATGGGCAATGGCGGCGCCCGAATTGAACGCCGCGATCACTTCGGGCGGCTGCACTTCGAGGGTGGTGGTCGGCGCCGGCTCGGTCGTTTCGACGATCGTCGTCGAGGGCGAGATCGTCGTGGTGGGGATCGTCGTGGTCGTCCGTAGGAGTTGCTCGAACTCGTCGCTCAGGGAGTGCTGCGCCCTGGCCTCGTGGAGTCCGGTGCCCCACAGTTGGTAGACCACGAACAGCAACAGGAGCGCCCCGGCGCTGATCAAGGTGCGGCCCATGGCACCGAGGGCGTGGGCGGCCGCAGTGCGCAACCGGCGTTGCCACTCGATCGCCGCCGGCGCGGGGCTGGCGGGCTGCTTCGGTCCTTCGGATTCCGTCATGGGGAGGTGCCGCTCCGGGGCTCTCGGGGTCACGGCGGAACGGCGCTATGACCGTACCGGCCCCACGGATCCAAGCGTGGGCATACCCCCGTGGCCCTCGAGGGCCCGCGCCGCGCTTGGCCGTCGGCGGGCTGCGTCGGTACCCTCGCGCGGTGTCCGTCGTCCGCTTGCGCAACGCGGTCGCGCTCGCCGGCCGCTTTCCTGCGTTGGCTGGTCTCGATCTCGACGTCGCCCCTGGCGAGGCCGTCCTTCTGCAAGGCCCGAACGGTGCCGGCAAGACGACCCTGCTGCGGGTCTGCGCGGGGCTCGTGCCGTTGCATTCGGGTGAGGCGAGGGTCCTCGATCACGACCTGACGCGCAGCGCCGACCGTCGTGCCGTGCGCCGCCTTGTCGGGCTCATCGGTCACGCCAGCTTCCTCTACGACGAGCTCACCGCGTGGGAGAACACCCGCTTTTGGGCCCGCGCCGCCGGGGTCGATGACGATTCGGCGCAGAGCGCGCTGGTGCGGATGGGCATCGAGGGGCGCCTGCGCGACCTTCCGGTCGGCTCGATGTCGGCCGGGCAGAAACGACGCGTGTCGATCGCCGCGGTCGTGGCCCGGCGACCGAAACTCTGGTTGCTCGACGAACCGCATGCCGGGCTCGACCAAGACGGCCGCGACACCGTCGACCAACTCGTCCGCGACGCCACGGCCGGCGGCGCGACGGTGATGGTGGCATCCCACGAACTCGAACGGGCCCGGGCAATGGCCCCCAGGGCGATCACCGTCGCCGGCGGCATGGTGGTGGCCGACACCGCGGCAACCGCTGGGTCCCCTGGTGTTTCACGACTGCCGGGAGTGGCCAATGTGGGGTGAGATCACGCTCGTCACCGGCAAGGACCTGCGCATAGAGCGGCGGTCGCGGGTCGGCCTCACGCAGATCGCCCCGTTCGCCGTCACGGTGCTCGTGTTGTTCGGGTTCGCGCTCGAAGGCGACAGCGCGACCTTGCGCACGTTCACGGCCGGTCTCTTCTGGGTGGCCGTCGTGTTCACGGCGATCCTGGCCGTGCAACGGTCCTTCACCGTCGAGTCGGTCAACGACAATCGTGACGCACTGCGGCTCTCGGGCCTCGACCCGATCGCCATCTTCCTCGGAAAAGCGGCCGCCCTCGTCATCGAATTGCTCGTTCTCGAGGTCGTGCTCGGGTGCGTCGTAGCGGTGCTCTATGGCGGCTCGGTCCACTCGGCGGGGCTGCTCGGTCTAACTGCGGTGGTCGCGACCATCGCGGTCGCATCGGCCGGTACGATTTATGGCGTGCTCGCGGCAAGCCTCAGGGTGCGCGAGACCATCTTGCCCTTGTTGTTGTTGCCGGTGCTGGCGCCGGTGCTCATTGCGGCGACGCGCGCGTTCGAGGACGCGCTCGGCGAAGCGGCCGTCAACGGGTGGAGTTGGCTCGTGCTCTTGACGCTCACCGCAGTCGTCTATACCGCGTTCGGTGCGTTGGCGTTCGGCACGCTGTTGGAGGAATCGTGAAGACCCTGGGCGAACGGGACGAGCTTCGCAATACGTCGTCGCGCGGCACCCGAATCCTCGGCGGGCTATCGCTCGTGGGCATCGTGTTCATGGGTTTGATCGGGCTGTGGTGGTCACCCGAGGACAGTGACATGGGCGACCTCGTGCGCATCATGTACGTCCACGTGCCCTCGGCGTGGCTGGCGTACATGGCCTTCATCCTCACCGCCATCGGCTCGGCGATGTTCTTGTGGAAGCGCTCCGTGTGGTGGGATCTCGTTGCCGGCGCGTCGGCCGAGATCGGTGTGTTGTTCTGTGCGCTCGCACTGGTGACCGGCTCGCTGTGGGGTCGTCCCACATGGGGCACCTACTGGCGGTGGGGTGACGCCCGCATCGTCACGACGCTGGTGTTGCTGTTGATGTACGTCGGCTATCTCGCGCTTCGTCATGTCGACGGTGATCCGACGCAACGATCCAAACGAGCCGCCATCGTCGGCCTGATCGCGGCGGGCAACATTCCCGTCGTGCGCATGTCGGTCGTTTGGTGGTCCAACCGCACCCTGCACCAAAAGGACACCGTCACGCTCGCGGACACCAAGCTCGACAACATGCAACTGGTCGCATTGCTGTTCGGCGTCGCTGTCTTCACGATCTTGTTCGCCTGGATGCTGCTGCATCGATTCCGCATCGCGTGGCTCGAAAATGAAACCGAGCAGCGCGGTCTCGAGCAAGCGTTGATCGAACGGCGCTCCGAGAGTCTGGTCAAGGCTGACCGTGCGCTCGGCGCGGCGGAGGTGCGACCGTGAACGGTCTGGGCTACATCATCGCGTCGTGGGCGCTCGTATTCGGCTCCATCGCCGTCTACGCAGTCCGCCTCGTGCAACGGGGTCGCATGCTGACACGCCGCGTGCCGAGTCAACGTCGTCGCTGGATGAGCACCGAGGGTGACGCGTGAGCGATCTCACCCCACGCGAAGTCGCACCGGCGCGGCGTCGCCGTTTGCTGCCGGGCATTCTCGTCGCGGTGATCGCCGTCGCGATCATCGCCCTTTTTGCCAATGCACTCGGCAACGCGTCGCTGTTCTTCAAGAACGCGGATGAGGCAGTTCGCGATCGCGCCGAGTTGGGCACCAAGCGCTTCCAGGTGCAGGGCACCGTGGTCGAAGGCTCCGTCGCCCGCACCGAGGTCGACCGCACCAGCGCGGTGCGCTTCACGATCGTCTTCAACGGTGTGCACGCGGACGTCGTCCATGTCGGCGATGCCGCGCCGCTGTTCAAGCCGGGCGTTCCGGTCGTGCTCGAAGGCAGATGGACGCAGGGCAACCCGCCGGCCGCCACCGATGACAGCAAGATCACGTGTGCGGCCGCGGACGGTTGGTATTTCGCCAGCGATCGCATGTACAGCAAGCACGACAGCGACTATTCGTCGAAGAAGCAAGACCGCCTCGCCGAAGCCGAGGCCGGCGGAGAAAACCGCGCCTGTGCCGTGAGCGCGGCAGGCACGTGATCCTGTGAACACGACGATCGGCTACACCGCGGTTCTGGTCGGCTTTGTTGCGTCGCTGATGGGGATCGGCACAATTGGCTACGCGTTGCGTAGCGCGGCACGGGTGTCCTCGCCGGTGTTGTCGATGCCCTACATGCGAATTGGGCGGCGCTACGCGTGGGTCACGCTGGCCATGGCGGTGCTGATCTTCGCCATCATGGAGCGCGCGCTCATAACGCGTGACTTCACGTCGGCCTACGTCGCGCAGGTCGGTAGCAGCAAGACCCGGCCGTTCTTCAACTTCACGTCGCTGTGGTCGTCGCTCGAAGGATCGATCATCTTGTGGACGTTGATCCTGTGCGGCTACGTCGCGGTCATTGCCCGCAAGTTCCGCAACCGCATCACCGACCCGATGTTCGCATGGGCGCTGTTGGTGCTCTTCGTCGTCACTGCGTTTTTCTTCTTCCTCATGACCGGGCCCACGAACCCGTTCAAGACCTTCGACCCGCCGCCGGGATTCGACGGCCCCGGGCCCAACCCGATCCTGCAGAACCACATACTGGTGGCGTTCCATCCGCCGATGCTCTACCTCGGTTACGTCGGGTTCACCGTGCCGTTCGCCTTCGCGTTCGCGGCGTTGATCACCGGTCGTGTCGGTGAAGGTTGGTTGCTCGAGACGCGCCGGTGGACGCTGTTCGCGTGGGGCTTCTTGAGCCTGGGCATCCTCCTCGGCGCGTGGTGGAGCTACGAGGTACTCGGCTGGGGCGGCTATTGGGCGTGGGACCCGGTCGAGAACGCGTCGTTCCTGCCGTGGCTCACCGGCACCGCGTATCTCCATTCCGTGATGGTGCAAGAACGGCGCGGCATGTTGCGCGTGTGGAACCTGTCGTTGGTGTGTGCGACGTTCTCGCTCACCATTCTCGGCACCTTCCTCACGCGGTCGGGCGTGGTGGTCTCGGTGCACGCGTTCAGCAATTCGACGATCGGCCCGATCTTGCTCACGTTCTTCGGCGTCATCGTGGCGTTGACGATCGGGCTCGTGGCGTGGCGCGGTGATGCGCTGCGCGCACCGGGTCGCATCGATTCGCCGCTGTCGCGCGAAGGCGCATTCTTGGCCAACAACGTGTTCTTCGCCGCGTTTGCATTCGTCGTGTTACTGGGCACGGTGTTCCCACTGATCATCGAGGCGTTACAAGACCGTCGCATCTTCGTCGGCCGTCCGTACTTCGACCGGATGACGATGCCCATCGGTCTCGTGCTGCTCTTCCTCATGGCGATCGCGCCGGTCTTGCCGTGGCGCAAGGCCTCGACTGAATTGTTGTCGCAGCGGCTGTTCTGGCCGGCGTGGAGCGCCGCCGGCGCGCTGGTGTTATCGATCGTCATCGGTGCCCGCGGGTTCGCTCCGGTACTGGCATTCGGTTTGGGTGGTTTCGCCGCCGGCGCGGCGGCCCGCCAGATCGTGCTCGCGACCCGCCGTCAGGGCTGGCGCGGGCTCGTCGGGCGCACCAATGGGGGGATGGTGGTGCATCTCGGCGTGGTTGTCATTGCGGTCGCGCTCGCCGCGAGCTCGAGTTACACGCATCAGCAAGAGTTGATCCTGCCGCAGGGTCAGACGGCCACCGTCGGCGGCCACACGGTCACCTTCGTATCGATGAGCACGGTCGAAGAAAAGGACAAGACGGTGACGCGCGCGCAGATCGCCATCGACGGGGGCAAGGTCTACGAACCCGCGCTGTCGAACTTTCCCGGTTTCGGTCAACCGATCGGTACGCCGTCGGTACGCACGTCGTGGAAGGACGATGTGTACCTACAGATCGCGGCGCCACCCGAAGCCGACGGTGAGCCGATCGGCCTGCGGGTCATCGTGCGCCCGCTCATCGTGTGGTTGTGGATCGGAGGGATCATCATGGCCCTGGGCACACTGCTGGCCGCGTTCCCCGGGCGGCGGCGCATACCCACGATGCCGACGTCGGCGCGCGTCTACGAAGAAGTGCGCGACGGCGACGTTGCGGCGGCCGTCGTATGAACGGCCCCGCCGCCGACGCGGCCCCCGTGCGCCGCCGCCGACTGGCACCGCTCGTGGCGATCCCGGTTGCGGTGGTCATGTTGTTGTTGGTGATCCTGCTCGCGACCCGCGACCCCGCGGGTGAACGGTTGGCCAAGAGCCCCCTCGTGGGTAAACAGGCGCCGCCGGTCGAGGGCGTCACCCTGAAAAATGAACAGTTCACGCTCGATCGTGTGCGCGGTGAATGGGTCGTCGTCAACTTCTTCGGCTCTTGGTGCACACCGTGCATTCAAGAACATCCCGAGTTGGTGACATTCCAAGACGCGCACCGCAGCGCGCGCGACGCGACCGTGGTCAGCGTCGCGTTCTCCGACTCGCCGACGAACGTACGCCAGTTCTTCGAGAAGCGCGGCGGTGACTGGCCCGTGCTGTCGGCCAACACCAACAGCATCGCGGTGGGCTACGGCGTGATCAAAGTGCCTGAGACCTTTCTCGTTTCGCCGTCGGGTGTTGTCGTCGCCAAGTTGATCGGTGGGGTCACCGCCGGACGACTCGATGCTTTGATCGACAAGTACACGGCACCGGCGGCGACGACTCCGGTGACGACGACTCGATGAACCCTCGCTGGCGTTCGATCGGGTGGGTCGGCGCGTTGACCGTTGTCATCGTTGCGTTGACGTTCGCGACGCTGAGCCACCACAGCCAGCCGACCAATGCCGAACGCTCGCTCGATCTCGCGGAGCAATTCGCCTGTCCCGTGTGCGAAGGGCAGTCGGTGGCGCAGAGCGACAGCGCAGCCGCCGTCGCGATCCGCGCCGAGATCGCGACGCGCATCGACCAGGGCCAGACCAACGCGCAGATCACCGACTATCTGATCGGTCGGTTCAACGAATCGATCAGCCTCAAGCCGCGGGCGACGGGGGTGGTCGGCTTGGTATGGATCACGCCCGTGGTCGCGTTCATCACTGCGGTGGCCGGGCTGGTTGTCGTCTTCCGGCGCTGGCACCTCGCCGACGTCGCCGAGGCCAGTGACGCGGATCGTGTCTTGGTAGAACGAGCGCGGGCGAAGCTGGCGGCGAAGGCGCGTCCATGAGCACTGGTCGCCGCGTCCTCGACGCCGACCGCGCGTCGCTCGAAGAACAGCGCGATTTCCTGCTGCGCTCGCTCGACGACCTCGAGCGCGAGCACGACGCGGGCGATATCGACGAGACCGACTACGTTGCGCTGCGCGACGACTACACCGTGCGCGCGGCGGCAGTGTTGCGCTCGCTCGATGCCCACATGGCGCTGCACACCGAGCCCGCGGGTCCTAAGCGTCGAATCGTGTTGTGGACTGCCGGCATCGTCGCGTTCGCCGTGCTCGCCGGCGTCGGGGTCGCGTTGACGTCGGGGCGCCGTGATGCCGGCTCGGTCGCCAGTGGTGATCCGGCGGGAGGGGCGTCGGAGAACATCGCCCGTGCTGATCAGCTGATGAGCGAGGACAAGCTCGACGAAGCGATCGCCGCGTACACCAAGGCGCTCGACAGCCAACCGTCGAATGTGCGGGCGCTCACCTATCGCGGCTGGCTGTACTTCCAAACCAACGATCTGACGCGCGCGTGGGCGGATCTCGACGCAGCGGTCAAGGTCGACCCCGAGTTTCCCGACGCGCACGTGTTCCGAGCGATCATGTCGACGCGCGACAGCAAATGGACCGACGCCTACGTCGAGTACAAGGCGATCGACGTCGCCAGTGCGCCCCCCGATGTCGTGCAATTGCTCGTGGGCTCGCGCTTGCAAGAGCGCATCCTCGCGGCACTGGTCGCACCCAAGTTGCTCGTGACCAATCCGCCGGCACTCACGGCGAGCGGTTTCACTGCGGATGAGGTTCGCCTCGCCGCCGATCAAATCGCCGAAGACGGCAAAGTGCTCGACGCGTTGAAACTGCTGGACCTCTTATTGGTCGCCGATGCCAAGGACGCGAAGGCGTTGGCGACGCGCGGATGGATCAACGGCCGCATCGGTCAACAGCTCATCGACTCCGGCAAAGCCGAGGACGGGCGCAAGCAACTCGCCGCCGGCCGCAAATGGCTCGACGACGCGGTGGGGCTCGATCCCAACTACCTACCGGCGCGCGTGTACCGGGCCTTCGTCGCGCTGGCGCAGAACTTGCCCAAGGACGCCGACGCCGATCTGAAGGTCTATGAGGCGGCCAAGGATCAGCCGGTCGACCTGCAGCTGCTCGTCGGTCAGAGCGGCTTGCGGGCGACCATCGACGAGGCGCTCAAGAAATAGCGTCAGGGGCGGCCGAGGTAGGTCGCGTTGATGATGGTCGTGCCCTCACGGTCGAGTTGCCAGATCGACCCCTTTTCGCACCCGCGGCCTTCGGTGGGCACGCCCTTCAATCGTAAGAAATCGATCAGCTCGGGGATCACGTCGCCGTGGCTGCAGAGGGCGAGCTCGCCGCCTGGGATCTCGTCGATGAGCGTCAGCGCGGCCTCGGCGTCGCTGCCTTCGTGGAGGCGGGCGTCGCTTTCGACGGTGCATGTCAGCGCCCGGGCCAGCGGTGCGACGGTCTGAAGGCAGCGGATCGCGGGACTCGATCGGACCACGGTGATCGGCCGCTCGCTCAGCAGCCGCGCGATGTCCTCGGCCTGGGCGTGGCCCCGGGGTGACAATGGCCGCAGCCGATCGTCGCCCGACCATCCGCTGCGATCGCCCGCGTGGGCGTGGCGGATCAAGAACACGGTCACATCTGCACCGTAGGTGAAGCGCACGACGAGCGAAAGGGGCAGCTGTAACGCGGCGGCTCGGTGCTGCGACAATGCACCATGAGCTTTTTCGAGAGGAACCGCAAGCAACTCGCGGCGATGGGCATCGACCCCGCCCGCCTGCCACCGGGTCAGTACCACACCGAACGATTTCCAGTGCTGCACGTGGGCGACGTGCCGACCTACGACATGCGCACGTGGTCGTTCCGCGTATTCGGCGAAGTGTCCAACGAGTTGACCTTGTCGTGGGATGAATTACGCGCGTTGCCCGCGACAGAGATCACCACCGATATCCATTGCGTGACCAAGTGGTCGAAGTTCGACACGGTGTGGAAAGGCGTACGCCTTCGCGACCTTTTCGACCTTGCCGGACGGCTGCCGTCGGCGCACCACGTCATCATGCACGCGGAGTATGGCTACACCGCCAACGTGCCCCTCGAAGACACGCTCGGCGACAACTGTTTGCTCGCGTACGAATACGACGGCGAACCGCTCGAGGCCGAGCACGGGTACCCGGTACGCACCCTGATCCCGCAGCTCTACTTCTGGAAGTCGGTCAAGTGGGTGCGCGGCATCGAGCTGGCGGCCCGCGATGCCCCCGGCTTTTGGGAGCGCAACGGCTACCACAACTACGGCGACCCCTTCCGCGAGCAGCGCTTCACCAACGACTGACCGGCCCCGCGGGGTTTCAGGGGGTGGCGAGGGCGCGGAGGTCGGCGACGATGCGGGGGAGTGCGCCGGCAAGTGCGTCGATGTCGGCCGCGGTCGTGGTGTGGCCGACCGAGATGCGCAGTGAACGGTGCGCGTCGACGCCCATCGCTTGTAGCACGGGTGACGGTTCGAGCGATTCGGACGCGCAAGCACTGCCCGAATGCGCGGCGATGCCGGCGCGATCGAGCCCGAGCAAGACCGCCTGCGGTTCGACCCCGCCGATCGCGAAACAGACGAGGTGCGGTACACGGTCGACCGGGTCGCCGAGTTGAAGAACGTCGGGGATCGCGGTTGCGACGAGCGTGATCGCGTCGGTGAGCGCACGAGCGTCGTCGGCTTCGCGGGGGAGGGTGTCGAGCAACTCCGCGCACGTCGCGCCGAACGCGACGATCGCCGGAACGTTTTCCAGGCCGGCGCGCCGGGCCCGCTCCTGATCGCCGCCGAGCAGCAGCGGTGGCAATCGCAGTCCCCGCCGCACCAGCAGCGCGCCGGTACCGGCAGGCCCACCCATCTTGTGCGCGCTGACCGACATGAGGTCGACACCGAGCGCGTCGAACGCGATGGGCACGTGCCCCGCGGCCTGCGCGGCATCGACATGGACGAGTACGCCCCGCTCTCGGCACAACGCGACGACCTCGGCGACCGGTTGCTCGGTGCCCACTTCGTGGTTGGCCCACTGCACGTGCACGAGTGCGGTGTCGGGGCCGATCGCGGCGCTCAACTCGTCGATATCGATCCGCCCGAGGCCATCGACGGCGACGACAACAGTGTCACCGGCGCGAGCCGCGCTTTCACGGACCGCCGAGTGCTCGACCGCGGCGAAGATCTGATGCGTGCCCCGTGATGCGGCGCCGAAGCACGCGGCCGCGATCGACTCGGTCGCGCCGGACGTGAAGATCACTTCGCGCGAGCGCGCGCCGAGTAGTTCGGCGACCTGTTCACGGGCCTGCTCGACCGCGACGCGCGCCCGCATGCCTTCGGCGTGGATGCGTGACGGATCACCGGCGGGGTCGAGCAGCCATGGCTCCATGGCGGCGAATGCTGCGGCGCGCAGTGGTGATGTCGACGCGTGATCGAGGTAATGCCGCACGACGCGCGATGCGACTTACGCGATGACGGTAGTGACGCACTTGTCGTCACCCATGGGCAATGACGACTGCGTGTTGGGGTTGGTTGCACCCCAGAGCGACTCGAGCATGCCCTTGACCATGCCACGATCGACGGCACAGATCACGGGATGCTCGATGACGGCATCGCCGAACGGGCAGTGCTCGGACACGATGCGCAGCTTGCCGCCGCGCTTTTCGGCGTGCGCCGCGAAGCCGTGTGCGGTCAATGCCTCGGCGACGGCGTGCAGCGCGTCTCGAAACGAGCGCTCGACGTCGGTGTTCTTGTCGAGCGAACTCGCCATGACGCGCCCGTATTCGACCCCGACGTCCTCGGCCATGCGCTCGGCGTGTTCGCGCGGCAACATCGCCAACGCGCGCCCGAGCAACGTGACGAGGACATCGTCGCGCCGCAGCGGTGTCTCGAAGGTCAGCGCCGGGGGAGAGCCAGAGCCCGACCCGAGGACGCGGTAACGCTTGGACGGGCGGCCGGCGCCGGCCTGCGGGGTGCGAGCGGTGTCGACCTCGACGTAGCCACCTGAGGCGAGCTTGTCGAGGTGGTGGCGAGCCACGTTGGGATGCAGTTCGAAGTGCTCGGCGGTCTCGGTTGCCGTGACGCCTTCGGCGCAGGTGTGGGCGTAGAGGTAGATCTCGCGCCGTGTGGGGTCACCGAAGGCGGCGCTGATGGCGGTGACCGCGCTGGCGAAGTCGGTACGCGACGAGTCTGGTGGTGACTCGGAGTCGGGTTCCCGGAGGCGTGGTCGGCGCTCCACATCGGTATTCTACCTATCGGGATAGGAGAAATCCCTCTCACCCCTGTCAAGCCCTTCGAGGAGCTCGAGCATGCCCCTGACGACCGACGCTGTCATCGACGCGTTGCGGCCCGTCCAAGATCCCGAACTCCACCGCAGCATCGTCGATCTCGACATGGTGCGCGATGTCGCGATCAAGCGGGGCACGGTCGATGTCACCATCGCCCTCACGGTCGCGGGCTGCCCCATGCGCAACGAGATCGACAATCGGGTCAAGGGCGCGATCTCCGTGCTCGACGACGTGCGCGATGTCCGCATCACGTTCACCGTCATGACCGACGAAGACCGCGCCGCGCTGCGGCAAAAGCTGCACGGAGACCCGGCGGCGACCGCGGGTTCGCAGACGGCGCACGGTCACGCCGAAGGTCGGGCCATCCCCTTCGCCGACCCCGCGAGCCGCACGCGTGTGCTTCTCGTAGCGTCGGGCAAAGGCGGCGTCGGCAAGTCGTCGATCACCGCCAACCTGTCGATCGCACTCGCCCAGCGCGGCAAGCGAGTCGCGGTCATCGACGCCGACGTGTGGGGCTTTTCGATCCCGCGCATGTTGGGTGTCGATCGGCCGCCGGTGGTCATCGATCAGATGCTCGTGCCGCCCGAAGTACATGGCGTGCGCTGTATTTCAATGGGTTTCTTCGCCGACGAAGATCAACCCGTCATCTGG
The DNA here is from genome assembly GCA_039934635.1 of Acidimicrobiales bacterium. GTDB lineage: Bacteria > Actinomycetota > Acidimicrobiia > Acidimicrobiales > WLNW01 > DATLFA01. The sequence goes on along the minus strand of JBDTLT010000020.1, from coordinate 6,782 downwards.
CGCGGCCCCATGTTGCACAAGGCACTCGAACAGTTCTTGACGGACGTTTACTGGGACGAACCCGACTTCCTGCTCGTCGATCTGCCGCCCGGTACCGGCGACATCTCGCTGTCGATCTCGCAGTTCCTGCCGCGGGCCGAGGCGTACATCGTCACCACACCGCAGCCGGCCGCACAAAAGGTGGCGCAGCGCGCCGCGTTCATGTTCCAAAAGGTGCGCATCGAGATCAAAGGTGTCATCGAGAACATGTCGTGGTTCACCGGCAACGACGGCGTCCGCTACGACCTGTTCGGCTCCGGTGGCGGTCGGGCCTTGGCCGACTTGCTCGAGGTGCCCCTCATCGGCCAGGTTCCGCTCGTGCAGGCGCTGCGCGAGGGCTCCGACACCGGCCATCCGCTGGTCGCGTTCGATCCGCACAGCGAGGCCGGCGAAGTATTTGCCCGCATTGCCGAGCAGATCGATGTCGAACTCGCGCCAACTCGCCGCTACCGTCCCGAGTTGAAGATCGTCTGAACCCGGCGGGGCCGCCTGCTCCGCCCAAAATGCATTGGGAGACAACGTGGACGTCCGTATCGGGGTACTGCACACCCCCAAAGAGATCCTGGTCGAGATGGACTCGTCGGTCGACCGCGACAAGCTCAAGGCCACGATCGACGACACGCTCGCACAAGACACCAAGGTGCTGTGGCTGACCGACAAGAAGGGCCGCGACGTCGCCATCCCGGTCAGCAAGGTCGCGTACATCGAGGTTTCGAGTGCGACCGCCGATCGCCCGATCGGCTTCGGCGGGTAGGCCCGAGCGCAACCGGCAGAGGGAGGGTCGCGACCGATGCTCGATCGCCGCCTGCTCTTCGTGACGGGCAAAGGCGGCGTCGGCAAGACCAGCGTGGCCGCCGCGCTCGCTCTCGTGGGCGCGGCGCAGGGCAAGCGCACGCTGCTGTGCGAGAACGACGCAAAGGGCGACCTCGCGCGTGCCTTCGAGACCGGCCCGCTCGAATACAAACCGCGCGAACTGTTGCCGAACCTCTCGGCGATGACGATGGACACCGAGCAGTCGCTCAAGGAGTACCTGCGCGAGTTGCGGATCCCCTTGGTCGGTCGCATCGGGCCGATCGCCCGAGTCTTCGACTTCGTCGCGCACGCCGCGCCCGGGGTGCGCGAGATCCTCACCGTGGGCAAGCTCGCGTTCGAAGTCCGCGAAAACCACTACGACCTCGTCGTGGTCGATTCACCGGCGACCGGTCACGTGGTCGGTCAACTCGCATCGCCCGAAGCGATCCGCGAGGTCGTGCACGTGGGTGTCGTGCGCAGCCAGGTGCAGTGGATCCTCGAGATGTTGCAAGACCCGGCGACCACGGGTGCAGTCATCGTCACTACCCCCGAAGAGATGCCGGTCAACGAGACGATCGAGCTCATCGAACGACTCGACGTCGAAGCACACGTCGGTCTCGCGGCGGTCGTCGTCAACCAGTTGCTGCCCGAGTTGTTCACGAGTCGCGAGGAAGCGCTGTTCGACCGACTGCGCAAGCCCGCCATGACCAAGCGGCTGACCCAGCTCGCCGGCCCCGGTGCACCGGCCGTGCTCGACGCGGCGTCGCTCGCAATCACCCGCCGCCGTTCGAGGGTCGAGCACGTCGAACGGTTGCTGCAAGCGATCCCGGACGGCGTCGAACCGCTCTTCGTGCCGTTCGTGTTCGCCCGCCGGCGCGGCGTGCGCTCGTTGCGCCAATTGGCCGACGCCATCTCGGCCGAGCTCGGGGTCGAACCATGAGCCCGCGCGCTACGGACTACGCGTCGAGCGCGGGGATCGAATCGCTGCTGTCGGCCAAAGAGATCGTCATCGCGTGTGGATCGGGCGGCGTCGGCAAGACCACAACTGTCGCGACCGCGGCGGCGATGGCCGCGGTCCATCTCGAAGGCAGGGTGCTGGCGTTGACCGTCGATCCGGCGCGGCGGTTGGCCAACGCGCTGGGCTTGCAACAGGTCGGCAATACCGAGACGCGGGTCGACAAGCAGGCGTTCGCCGATGCGGGCGTGACCGCGCGGGGCGAGCTGTGGGTCGCCATGCTCGATACCAAGGCGTCGTGGGATGAGCTCGTTCGTGAGCACGCGCCCGACCGCCGCACCGCCGATGCGATCCTGGCGAACCCGCTCTACCGCAACATCACTGCCAAGTTCGTGCACAGCCACGACTACATCGCCATGGAACGGCTGCACGACATCCATTCGTCGGGCCGCTACGACTTGATCGTGGTCGACACGCCACCGACGCGCAACGCCATCGACTTTCTCGACGCGCCGTCGCGTATGGCCGACTTCTTCAGCAGCCGACTGCTGCGTTGGCTGATCGCGCCGTACCGCTCGCGTCTGTTGACGGTGGCATCCAAGCCGTTCTACAGCGTGGCCGATCGGGTGTTGGGCGCGCAGTTCTTGCAGGACATCGCCGATTTCTTCATCCTCTTCCAGACGATGTACGACGGTTTCGTCGAGCGGGCCAAAGCCGTCACTCGCACCTTGCAGGACGATCGCACGTCGTTTCTCGTGGTGACGACGCTCGATCCTGACCCGGTACGCGAAGCCGAGTTCTTCATCGCCGAGCTGCGCCGGCGCCAGTACCACCTCGGTGCGGTCGTGTTCAATCGCGTGTTGCCGGCCTACCTACGCGATCGCGACGCGCGGGTCGCGGCCGAGCGGCTGCGCGACGAGGCCGACGACCTCGCGGTGAGCATGAAGATCGGCGAACGCGACCGCGCCGCCTTTGCCGATGTGTTGCGAGAGATTGCCGAGAGCTTCCTTGGCTATCGCGCGCTGGCCACACGGCAGGCCGAGCAGCTCGCCGAGTTCGGTTCGGCGTCAGAGGTGACGCTGCTCGTCCCCGCGCTCGAAGAAGGCGTCACGAGCATCGCGGACATAGTGGAGCTCGGACAGCGACTTTGGTGACTACCCTGACAGCGTGGCGTCTTTCGCCGAACTTGTCCGAGAACACCTTGCGCTGCGGCCCGAACAGACCGCGCACCTCCAACGGCTGATCCGATCGTGGGGGCTGCTCGCCGACCTCAGCTTCAGTGACATGTTGTTGTTCGCGCCGACCCGCGCGGACCACGACAAGTTGATCCTGCTCGGTCACGTGCGCCCGACCACCGCGCAGACGATCTATCGCACCGACCTCGTCGGCGAGCTTTTCCGGGCTTCCGAGCGCGCCGCGGTGGGCACGGCATTTCGCTCGGGCCGGATCTGTGAAGACTCGCTGCAGCTGATCGGCCTCGACGAAGTTCGCGTCAAGGCCATCCCCGTGCGTCATCGGGGCACGATCGTCGCCGTGTTGACCCGCGAGTCGTTGCCGGTGCTCGGCCGCTCGACGAGTGACCTCGAGCGCACGTACCTCGCCCTGTTCGAACGGTTCGCCCGCATGATCGCCGCGGGGGAGTTCCCGTTCGCCCGCGACCAGGACGACCAATACCGTATCCCCCGCGTCGGCGACGGCATCGTCGTGCTCGACGCGCAGATGCGAGTCGAGTTCAACTCGCCGAACGCGGTCTCGGCTTTGCACCGCTTGGGTGTGCACGTCAACGCCGAAGGCTTCACGCCCGGCGAGCTCGGTCTCGACGACCGCATCGTGCACGAGGCCTACGCGAAGCGCGTGTCGACATTCGAAGAGCTCGAGCGCGGTCCCGACACGACTGTTGTCGTCAACTGCGTCCCGCTGCTCGAAGGGCGCAAGGTGAGCGGCGCGCTCATGGTCGTGCGCGACATCTCCGAATTGCGTCGCCGCGACCGTCTCTTGATGTCGAAAGACGCAACCATCCGCGAGATCCATCATCGGGTCAAGAACAACCTGCAGACGATTTCGTCGCTGTTGCGCCTGCAGAGCCGGCGTCTCGAGTCCGAAGAAGCGAAGGCGGCGGTCGAAGAATCGGTGCGTCGTATCGCATCGATCGCCATCGTCCACGAAACCTTGGCGCAAGACGTCGGCGACGAGGTGGCGCTGCTCGACATCGTGCGACCGCTGGTGCGCATGGTGCAAGAGGGCCTCGTCTCGCCCGATCGACCGATCCACTTCACGATCACCGGAGACGCGGGCGTGTTGCCGGCGCACGTGACGACGCCGCTGGCGGTCGCCGTCACCGAGCTATTGCAGAACGTCGTCGAGCACGGTTACCCCGCGGGCGTCGCGCACGATGGCGAGGGACGGGTGACCATTGCGCTCTCGCGACAAGGCGACGTCGTGACGATCCGCGTGATCGACGACGGTGTCGGCGTGCCCGAGAACTTCGAATTGGCGGCCGCGGGTGGTCTGGGTCTGACGATCGTGCGGACGTTCGTCGAACTCGACCTCGGCGGGACCATCGTGATGCGCGCCCGCGACGATGGTCCGGGCACGTTCGTCGAGTTGGTTGTCCCGGTGGACGTGAGTTAGCGAGCCACCGTGCGATCGCGCAGCCAGGCGCGCCGCAGCCGCCGGCGCTCTTCCTCGGACGTGCCGCCCCAGATGCCCGAGTCTTGATTCGTCTCGAGCGCGAACTGCAAGCACGGCTCCTTCACGGGGCACTGATCACAGACGGCTTTGGCCGCCTCGATCTGTTCGACCGCCAGCCCCGTCGAACCGACGGGAAAGAAGAGATCGGGCGCGGTATCTCGACATGAGGCGAGCGCACGCCAATCCGGTAAAGCAGGACTTTGTATGACGGAATCCGTCGTGAGTGCCACGAAACCTCCCACGGTGCACCACTGCTGGAATGGTCCGTTCGCCTACCCGAGTGCCCCCGGCGAGTCGGTACCACGACCACGGAGAATGTACAGGTTCCCACCCTGCGTGGGCAACACGGCCCGGGCCAAAAGGCCTAAAAGGTACTGTCGGAGCCTCCATGAGCAACAGGCGCAACCCAATCATCATTGCCCACCGAGGCGCGGCCGCGCCGGGGAGCTGCAGGGAGAACACCGTTGCCGCCTTCCGCCGGGCCCGCGCGGTCGCCGCTGATTGGGTCGAACTCGACGTGCGGCGCACCGCGAACCTGAAGACCGCGATCCACCATGACGCGCACCTCGCCGACGGCCGCTTGATCGCGTCGCTGCGGCGCGACGAGTTGCCTTTGGAGGTGCCGGACCTCGACGAGGCGCTCGCGGGGTGCATGGGTATGGGGATCAACGTCGAGATCAAGAACTTCGCCACCGAGGCCGACTACGACCCGACGCATTGGCTGTCCCAGGCGGTCATCGAGGCGACCCGCCGGGCTGATCCACCGGTCTCGGTTCTCGTGTCGAGCTTCAACATCGACGCCATCGACCGGGTGCACGCACGAGCGCCGACGCTGCCCACCGCGTTGTTGACCTTCGCCCTCGACGACCCGCGGGCCACCATCGCGCAGTGCGTGGCGCGGGGGCATCGCGGGTTGCATCCCTACGACGCGACTGTCGATCGAGCGCTCGTCGATGCGGCGCACGAACGCGGGCTCGCGGTCAATGTCTGGACCGTCGATGCGCCCGATCGCATCGAGGCACTCGTCGAGATGGGTGTCGACGGCATCTGCACGAACGTGCCGGACATCGCGCGGCACATCGTCGATGGCAGAGCTTCGGTCGCGTAGTCTCTGCCGAAACCGACGGATTTTGGCGGCGTGAAGATCCTGCTCATAGTCAATGCAGCGGCCTCTTCGGTGACATTGCGTTCTCGTGTGCTGGTGCAAAAAGCACTGTCGGTCGAACACGAGGTGCAGGTTGCCGAGACGAGCCGGCGCGGCCACGCGGCACGCCTCGCCCAAAATGCGGCCTCGCAGGGGGTCGATCTCGTCGTCGTGTTCGGCGGTGACGGGACACTGAACGAAGCCGCCAACGGGCTCGCCGGCAGCGAGAGCGCGTTGGCGCCCTTGCCCGGCGGGTCGACGAACGTATTCGCTCGCACCCTCGGGCTGTCCGACGACCCGGTCGAGGCGACCGCCGCGATTCTCGACGCGCTTTCGCGCGGTTCGACGCGCCGCGTCGGCATCGGGTCGGTCAACCGGCGCTACTTCCTCTTCCACTGTGGCGTCGGTTTCGATGCGGCGGTGGTCGAGCAGGTCGAACGGCGTTCGGGGCTCAAGCGCTATGCCGGGCATCCGCTCTTCATCTACGCCGCGATGGACACGTGGTTGCGGCACTACGACCGCAAGCATCCGCATTTCCAAGTGCGATTCGACGACGGGTCGGTAGTCGACGATGGCTACTTCGCCATCTGCTGCAATACCGACCCCTACACGTACCTCGGGAGCCGGCCGCTGCATCTCGCCCCCGACGCGACGCTCGACAGTCCGCTTGCCATGGTGACCATTCGCACGCTCAAGCTGCGCCGGCTCGGCCGGTTGGCGGGATCGGCGCTGTTCGCCGGGGGGTCCAGGCTGCGCCGCAGCCGCCACGTCGATTACCGGACCGGTGTGCGGGCGATGACGGTGTCGTCGGATCACCCGTTCCCGTATCAGGTCGACGGCGACTATCTCGGCTACGTCCGGTCGCTCGAGTTCCGCTACGAGCCCGATGCCCTTCGCCTCATCGTTCCCTAAATGTGGCAGTCATTCCCTGATTTGGCCGCCCCCTGCCGTGCGGTAAGACTTGTCAGGTTATGAACGTTGTCGTTTGCGTAAAACAAATCCCTGATCCGGCCGAGCCAGGCCAGCTCAATGCCTCGACGAAGACCCTCAAGCGAGGGGGCAAGCTCATCATGGATGAGTCCGACTCGTACGGTGTCGAGATGGCTCTGCAACTCGTCGACAAAGCCGGTGGCGGCGAGGTCACGTTGGTGTCGATGGCAC
>JBDTLT010000019.1:0-44816 GCA_039934635.1 Acidimicrobiales bacterium | reverse complement strand
GGCTCACGATCACGTTCGGATCGGCGGTTGCTGGCCTTGCACCGAGCGCACACGGCGGTACAACACTGTGAATGCATATGCCACCGCGAGGAGCAGCACACCGACGACGAGAAGGGTGACCTCGGTGCCGATCGCGTCGGCGAGATAGAAGATCGCCAATTGCGGCGACCACTGGAAGAGGCCGACTGTGCCCCCGAGCAGCACTAGTGAATCGGTCCGCCACACTCCAACTGCGACCAACAGCGCCGCCGACGCGAGGCCCATCCAGAGACCGAATAGCTCCGCGTCGACCCGAATCAACTGCGATCCGAACAGCACTGTCGCAGGACCGACGAGGCGCGCAACTTCCGTCGGCTTCAGACGCCCAGTCGCGCCGAGAGCGGTCCAACAAAGGCCGACCGCCCACACGGCGATTCCCCAGACGATCGTCGAGAAGTCTCGCTCACGCCCGGCCTCGAGCGCGTTGACGACGCCGAGCACCGTCACCAACGACGCGGCGAACAAGACCAACTGCTGAAGCGGCAGGCGGCGTAGCGCATACTCGACACCCGCCCATAGCGCCACGAGTCCGCCGACGAAGAGTAGTCCGCCGTGTTCGGGCGGGTCGCCGTCGTACATCGCGTCCACGAAAACGACGGTCATCGTGCCGGCCAGGGCGACGGCCGACAGGACCCAAAGGACACTTCCCATCCGCTCGAAGGCGGGATCGGATTTCGAGCCCACCCACCAGCCGATGGCGGCGGCCGTTATCGCGGGCAGTGCGAGCACCGCGATGCGCACCGCGACGGCGATGTCGTCCCACCGTCGTCCGACCAGCAGAGCGATCGCCGTGATGACCAGCGCCGAACCCACGTAGCCGACCGCTTCGGCGGCCATGGGGATACGACTTTGCGGTGGCGACTTGGCGTGCTCGTAGCGAAGGATGGGTTCCACTTCATCGGCGCGGATCAGCCCGGCCGCCCGCCACTCCTCGAGTGTGTCTTCGAGTGCGTTTCGCCGGTCGGCGCCCGGGGCCTGTGCCGCGCCGGGCGACCATGGGGTGCGGGCTCGAAGCATGTTGCCGGTCGTGCCGCGACGGCGAGATGCCGCGGCAATCGCGATGGCGATGACGACCACGATGAGGAGGGGAAGAGCGATCACATCGTGCACACTGCACCCGCGCCGCCGAGGCCGTCAGGGACCGAAGTCCCTACTGCGGAAGGGTTCGGGACATAGGCCTCTAGCGCGCGCTTCGGTGACCTGGGCAACGTCACTCCATGGGTGTCGATCCGACCGTGCACGAGTCGCAGCGCGTGACCGCACGCGCGGAGGCTCCGCTTCCGGGTCATCAACTCGTCGCCGCGGGGATCACCAAGCGCTTCGGACGGACGGTGATCCTCGACGACGTGAATCTCGACGTGCGCGCCGGCGAGGTCATTGCGCTCACCGGCGAGAACGGTGCGGGAAAGTCGACACTTCTGCGAATCTGCGCCGGCCTGCTCCGCGCCGACGAGGGAACCGTTCGGGTGGGCGGTCGCATCGGGTATTGCCCGCAGGCAACCGGATTGTTCGAGTTGCTCACCGCCGATGATCACCTCGTGATGTTCGGCCGCGGCGCCGGCATGAGCCGCAAGGAAGGTCTGCGACGCGGACGAGCGATCCTCGCCGAGTTCGATTTCCCCTTGGGCGAAAAGCTGGTTACCCGCGATCTGTCCGGCGGCACGCGACAGAAGTTGAACCTTGCGTTGGCACTACTGGCAGACCCGAGTGTGCTGCTTCTGGACGAGCCCTATCAAGGCTTCGATCACGGCACCTACGTCAATTTCTGGGACCACTGCGAGAAGTGGCGACAGCAGGACAAGGCGGTTGTCGTGGTGACCCACATGCTGGCCGAACTCGAACGGGTCGACCGCGTGATCGAGCTGCCTGCCCACGCGTCTCGGCGCGAGGTGTCGCGATGAGCTCGCTGCTTCGCGTGCTCTCGATGGCGGAGATGCACGGTCGTGATCTTCTTCGCCACCACGTCGCCGTGGGCCTGCTGATCGCGCTGCCGTTGAGCTTCTATTTCTCTTCGACGGGACAGGACGGCGGGCACGCGTTCGTGGCTGGCGGGGTGGGCATGGCGTTCTCGATCTCGGGTGCGACCCTGTTCTCGATCCTGTCGTCGCGCGAGGTCGACCAGCGGCTGGTGTTATCCGGCTACCGACCGATCGAACTCCTATTGGGGAGGCTTCTCTTCCTCGGGCCTTTCGGGCTCGTGGTCGCCGCGGGGTTCGCCACGCTGATGTGGACGGTCTCGAATCCGATGCACCCTTGGCTCCTTGCCTACGGCGTCGCCGCGGTGGCGCTCGTCGCAGTGCCGTTCGGTCTCGCTATCGGCGCTGCGGTGCCGAACGAACTCGAAGGAACGCTGGTGTTGATCGGCGTGGTCGGCGTGCAACTTGCCGCGCCTGCCAGCGCGACCGCGTCGAAAGTGCTGCCCTTTTACGGCCCCCGCCGACTCATCGACGCCAGCGACTCCTACGGCGCAGCGATCGCATGGCCGTCGATCCTCGCCGTCGCGTACGCCCTCACCCTGCTCGCGCTGGCCCGGCTGTTCGTTTCGCAGCGCGTGACCATCCAGCGGCACGAAAGCGTCTCGTCCTCGTGACCGCCCGCCTCGATTGCTCAGGTACGTGGATCATTTGTCGAAGAGAGAGAATGTCGAGACCGATAATGAGCGAGGCCACCATTCACCCGCATCAGCACTCTCACACGCACCTGCAACACCCGCTCGTAGATCTGCGCCATCTCGGTCGCGACGCGATCATCGCGGCGGAGATCGGCCTCTCGGCCACAGTAGTTGTGGCAAGCGGGAAGACCACTGTTCGTGAACCCGAAGTCGCAGTAGTGCAACAAGGTCCGATCACGGTGAACGTGCCGCTTGCCGTCGAGGTGCAGGTCGGCACGCTCGGAGTGGTGGCGATCGTTCGCGGGCTCGATTCGTCGGCGGCGAATACGGTCTCCCTGGTGAATGACGACGGCGGTGAGCCGGTCATGCCGGTCCTCACCGAATCTGGCCTCCGTTTCGAGGATGTACCGGCCGGCAGCTACCACGTCGTCGTGTCGAGTGAAGGACCGATCCTCCAGGTGGGTAATGCGGCCGTGTCGAGCGAGGTAATCGTTCGCTCGACCTCATTCGCGCTGCTCACTCCCGGCAACGTTGTCGTGGAGTCGCGCTAGTCGACCACCGGCCGAACCGCAGGGGGTCAGCGAGCCGTCACGTCGAGATCGAGTCGGTTCAGACCTCGCAACATGTACGTAGGCATCCAGCTGAGCGGAGCACCCGGGTCGACGCGGTGAAACTCATCGACGCGGTCGAGCCACTCCACCAACATGACTCGAATCTCGATGCGGGCCAGCGCCGCGCCGAGGCAGTAGTGCTCGCCGAAGCCGAACGACACGTGCGGGTTGTGCGTACGCGCGCAGTCGAACTTCAACGGGTCATCGAACTCGCGAGGGTCGATGTTCGCGGCCTGCAGCCATGCGAGTGCGACGGCGCCCTCGGGAATGGCGTTGCCGGCCAGCGTGGTCGGCGCGGTGCTGATGCGCGGTCTTGCTTGCAAAGGTGCGCAATAGCGCAGCGCTTCCTCGACGGCCAAGGGCACGAGCGCGCGGTCGTGGCGGACTTGGCTCAACTGGTCGGGCTGCTCGGCAAACGTGGCGAGCATGGTGCCCAGCACATGCACTGTCGTGTTCTGGCCGGCGCCGAACTGCTCGTCGAGGAGCGCTCCGATGTTCAGGTGCCCGGAGAGATCGCTCGCGTCGTCGAGTCGCATCTGGGCCAACGCGCTGACGAGATCGTCGCGGGGTGCGCGGCGGCGCTCTTCGATGAGGTCCCGGAAGTACTCGTTGAAGTGCCGGTTGTTCTCCGGTTCACCGGCACCCATCCAAATGACGACGTGGTACTCGCCGTCCTCGTCTTCGGCGACGGTGCCGAGCGGATTCTTGATGGCGTGGCGGGCGCACTCTTCCAGGTCCTCGCCGGGCACACCGATGAGATCGCCGATGATGGTCCGCGTCAACGGCACGGCGATGTCGCCGATGATGTCGCATGTGCCGACATCGAGCGCGCGATCGATCAACTCAATTGCAACCTCGCGCACGCGCGCTTCGATGGACGCGACTCGGCGCGGCCGGTACGCGCGGCTGAAGTGCTGCCGCAGTGTGCTGTGTCCTGGTGGATCGGACATGAGCAGACGGATGATGCGCTGCTCAGCGGGTACCCGCTCCATACGCTTGGCAACCGACCACACGTCGGCGTCGCGTAGGAGCGACCTCACGTCGTCGTAACGAAACACGTGCCAGATGTCGGCGCGTGCGTCGTAGACGACCGATGGCCCAGTCAAGGCTTCGGTGAACCACGGATACGGGTCTTGCAAACCTCGGGGCGTCCAGGGTGGTGCGGCGCCGGTCAAGTGCGACAGCAGTGCAGTGCGGGGCATGCGTGCGTGTTCCCGTCAGGTCATTCGGCCGAATCGAAGGTGATGACCCGCCGCACTGCACGCGTGGATGCGGATAGGTCCGCCAGGGCGTCGTTCACGTCCTCGAGCTGGATCCGTTCTGTGATGAGCTCATCGATCTTCAGGCGACCGCAGCGGTAGAGCTCGACGAAACGGGGGACGTCGCGCAGCACATCCACCGAACCGTACGAGCAGGCCTTCACGATTCGGGCGCTGTAGTACAGGTGCTCCAGGATGGATGGGAGGCCGTCGAGCGCGGGAAGACCTACGAGAATGACCTGCCCACCCTTGCGGCTCATCTGCACTGCCGCTCCGATCGTGGACGCGGTCCCCGCCGTCTCGAATACGACGTCCGCGCCGCGCCCGCCGGTTAGGTCGCGTACTGCGTCGATCGGTGCAACTGCCGACGCGTCGATGACCATGGTGGCGCCGAAGCGGCGTGCGATATCGAGCTTGTCGGCGACGGTGTCGACGCCGATCACGTGACCGGCGCCGGCAAGGCGGGCGCCTTGGATCGCATTGAGCCCGACGGCACCGCATCCGATGACCGCCACCGTGTCGCCGGCGATGATCGTGGCCGTATTGAGTGCGCTACCTACTCCGGTCAGCACGCAACAGCCGATAAGTGCGGCGACGCCGAGCGGTAGGTCGCGTGCTACGGCGACGACACTCATCGCGGGCACGACGACCGCCTCGGCAAACGTGCCCAGCATCGCCATTTGGAAGACGGGTTCGCCGTTGTGTGAGAGCCGGGTCGTGCCGTCGAGCAGCCCGCCTCGGAACCGGGCTTGCCCGCGCTCGCACAAGTGCGATTCACCGCGACAGCAGTAGAAGCAACGCCCGCAACGCGGCGCGAATGACAACACGACATGGTCGCCGGGCTCGATGGTGGACACGCCAGGACCTATGGCTTCGACCACCCCAGCGCCCTCGTGGCCGAGGACCATCGGGGTGGGCAGCACAACGGCACCGATCTGTACCGATAGGTCACTGTGGCACACGCCAGAGGCATGTATCCGGACGCGGACTTCTCCAGGACCGGGAGCCGCCAATTGGAGGGAGCGCAGAACCAGATCGCGGCCCGGCGCTTCGAGAATCGCCGCCCGTATATTCATCGCCATCTCCCTTCGTCCGAGCAGGGATCAAATCACACCATCGAACGGCTCTCTGCCGTGACGACTTCACGAGCCACCTTGTTGCGCGGTCTCCGGTTCAGGCGACGCCACCGGCCCGACTCGCCTGTGTGGCGTCCAGAGTCGCTCGCAGCGTGCGGACTAGGGTCGTCGCGTTGGGCTCGAGCACCAGCGTGTCGTGGTCGCCTGGCACTTGGACGAGCTCGAAGCCTTCTTCGACAACGGTATCCCACCCGTATGACTCGCCAAGCAACCGGAACGCGTAGTGCAAGTCGCCTGCCCGCATCAATACGACGTGGCCCGTCCACGGACGCAACACGTAACGCATCGAGGCCGCCATGAATGCATGCATGACGTGGGTCTCGCGCAAGTCGCTGGGCACGACCTCGTCGCGGGCAACAATCTCGTCGATCTTTATCACCGACTGGGCCCAATTGTGGGCCTCGAGTCGGCGCTTGACGGCCCAGCCGAAGTATGTGGATCGTTCCGTCAACGCTCGCCCCACCCGATCCCGGAATGTCATCTGACGCTCGGGGATGACCGGCGGGAACGTGTCGAACAGCACCACAAGCGCGACGGAACCACCCGCGGCGGTGATCTGGTGCGCCATCTCGAACGCAACGAGACCACCGCCCGAGTAGCCGCCGAGCAGATACGGCCCATCGGGCTGGATCTGGTAGATCTCTTCGAGATACGCCGCGGCCATCTCCTCGATCGAGGTGTGAGGGCGCTCGATGCCATCGATGCCGGCGGCCTGCACGCCGTAGAAGGGTTGGCTGCGGCCCATCGCCTGGGACAGATCGCGGAAGTTGAGAACGTTGCCGCCCGACCCGTGCACGCAGAAGAACGGGATCAGGTTGTTGTTTCCGCGCTGGATCGTCACCAGGAACTTGAAAGGGACGGTGTTCGGCAAACCCGCCGCAGGGGCGGCGACGCGGGTCGAGTCGGCGGGGCCATGGGCGTCGATCGGCGCGTCGACGATGCCCATCTTTGCCGCGACGATCGCCGCGCACTGGGCGATGGTCGGAGCTTCGAAGAGCGTGGCCAGCGGCAGATCGATCGCATACTTCTTCTTCATCCTCGTGAAGAGGCGTACGGCGATCAGTGACTGGCCACCGAGTTCGAAGAAGTCGTCATCGCGCCCGACGCGCTCGACGCCAAGGAGGTCGCGCCAAATCGTGGCCAGCTCACGCTCGATTGCCGTCGCCGGCGCCACGAAGTCGGAGCTGATGTTCGGGCGCTCGTACTGCGGGCCCCCCGACTCCGCGCTCTCGCCGTCGGATCCGACCGCTTCGGCATCGACCTTGGCCATCCAGCGCTCGACGTCCACCGAGGAAGCGACGACCTGAACCGAGAGGCCTGATGCCACGATGCGATCGAACGCGTCGACGCCCTCAGCGGGCAATATTCCTTCCCGCATGGCCGCGCCAACGGTCGACTCGAGCCCGGCCGGCTCGGCAATCGGTGACTCCGTTCGCCGCAGCGACGTGAGAGCCGCGCTCCCGGCGATACGTCGCATCATGAACGATTCCACCACCGCGGCTTCGTTTCCTTCCTCATCGGTAATGGTGATGTCGAACACCGCAAGGTCGTGCGCCGATGCGGTCCGTAGCCGGACGTGGCTGACCGCGGTCGTCGGCAGCGGCCGCCGCGACACGACGCGTCCGTAGCTGAACGGCACGTAGAACATGTCGGCCTGCGCGAACCCAGGGATCAGCTGCTGGGCGCTGCCCGTGGCGACGTCGAGCAACGCCGGGTGCAGCCAGAGCTGTGTCAGCTCGTCGGTGAACTCCGCGGGCATGATCGTGGTGACGAGCGCTTCGCCGTCGCCGTATTCGATTGAGGCCAGGCTGGCCCAGCGGGGCCCGAACGCCATGAAGGGCTGCTCGGAGTACCCGTCGAAACGGTCGATGCGGCGCGTGCAGCGAGCCCGGATCGCCATCAGGTCATGGTGCGGCGACGCCTCGTCGAGGATCGTCGACGCCGTCGCGGTCACATGCGGGGCGGTCTCGGTGTCGCTGAAGACCGAGACGCTCGCCGTGGCGCGATCGTGTTTCACTTTGAGCGTGCGCACCTCACCGTCGCGGACGACGAAGGGCGACACGAAGAAGACGTCATTGAGCTCGATCGCTCGGCCGGGCTGACCATTTGCTGCCGCAGCGCGAATGATCTCGAGGAATCCGGTGCCGGGGATCAATGCCTCACCCCCGCGGACGACATGCTCGTCGAGGAGCCAGTGCCGCTTGCGGCTGAAGCCGGTGGAGAATGTCGCGATCTCGTCGTCATCGACGATCGAGTCGAAGAGCTGCGTGGCCCGACCGACCGGCTCGCCGACGAAAACGGGAGCCTGATCGCGCTCGACCCGGGCCGCCGCGACGGCCATACCGACATCCTGCCAAGTGTTCCAATTGACCACGAGGGCGCGCGTCGGGCCGGCACGATTCGCTTTGGCGGCATACGCGTCGAGGAACGCGTTCGCGGCGGTGTAGTCGACCTGGCCCGGTAGCCCGATGATCGAGCTGACCGACGAGAACAAGACGAGCAGCTCGGGCGGAGCCTTGGCGAACGCGTGCCCGAGAACGATGGCGCCCTTGGCCTTGACATCGACGACGGCCGAGGCCGCGACCGGGGTCCGCAACGCGATGAGCGCGTCGTGCAGGATGCCGGCCGAATGGATGATCGTGGCGACTCTGCCGTGCGCCTTACGGACGCGTTCGGCAACGGCGGCCATCGCGACCGCATCGGTCACGTCGGCATTGGCCAGGACGACTGTGGCACCCAGCGTGCGCAGGTGGAGCACGGCCTCGATGCGCTGGCGGGTGATGGAGTCGGCGTCGGGTGCGCGAAGGATGTCGTCCCACGCGGATTCGTCGGGGAGCGCGCTACGCCCGATGAGGACGAGCGTCGGTGACTCTGAGCTCTTTGCAATGTGCTGAGCGATCGACATGCCGATGCCGCCGAAGCCGCCCGTGATCACGTGAACGCCGCGCGCTCGCCAGGGCGATTCGATCGTGGGCGTCAGCGTGACCGGAACGAACGTCCGCACCCACCGCTCGCCGCGTCGAAGCACCACCAGGTCGGTCGTCCAGTGGGCGTCGAGCTCACGCTGGAGTGACTCGGCGAGCGCAGCTTCGGCGGCCGACCCCCGCTCGGCAACCACGACGTCGAGGGCGATCGTGGCAACGTGGCCCAGCTCGCGCGGGATGACGCGGCACGCGCCGTGCAGCAACGCTCGCTCGGGCATGATCGGATCGGCGGAGTCGAGCGCATGTACCCCGCTCGTGACGACGGCCAAGCGCACCGGATGCGACAACGCCGACAGCGCGCGGGCCAAGAACAGCACGCTTGCGTGGTCGCGTTCGACGGTTTCGTCGAACGCGGTTAGATCGTCGGCGCGGGTCAGGCCATGGTGGCGGCGACCACGAGGCGGTCCGATCGCACTCATGTGGATGATCGAGCCCGTGAGTGCGCCCTGCTCCGAGAGAGCATCGACGAGGTCGCTCCAGTCGTCGCTGCGCGAGGGGTTGACCTCGAACGCGCCGTCGGGGCGTCGTTGAAAGCGGTTGCCGAACACAACGGACACCACCGTGCGCGACCGCGCGAGCCGGTCGGCGAGCACGCGCGCGAGCGAACTGCCGTCGCTGATGATCACGACTGTCGATGCCCTCGGTCGATCGGCCAACGAGGTGGCGATGTCGCGGCGCCATGATGGCGTCGAGAACCACTCGTCGATGAGTTGGCGCTTGCGCAAGATGTCGTTCGCCGACGGCCGAACCGCATTCGGGGCATCGGGCTCCACCCAATAGCGCTGCCGCTCGAATGGGTACGTCGGGAGCGGGACCCGTTGGCGCTGCTCCCCGGCAAACAGCCGGGTCGGGTCGAGCTCGACCCCGGCCTCCCATGCGTGGCCTACGGCGGCCAGGGCAAAGGCAATGTCCGACGCGGCCTCATTGGGGTGGCGCATCGTGGGCGACACTGCAGTCGGCTTGGTCATCGCCTGGCGGGCCAAACCGGCCAGCGTGCGACCGGGACCGATCTCGAGCAGCACGCGGTTCGGGTCGGCGAGGATCGCTTCGATACCGTCACGGAACCGCACCGCCTGGCGGAGGTGGTGTACCCAGTATTCGGGGTCGGTGACATCGGCGGCCGTGACCCACGTGCCGGTCAGGTTCGACACATAGGGGATCGCGGGCGGCGAGAACGCGATTCGACGACACGACGCCGCGAACTCGTCCAAGATCGGCTCGAGCATCGACGAATGGGCCGCGACGTCGATATGGATCCGCGCAAAGTCGACATCACGAGTTTCGAGCAGACGTTCCAGCTCGGCGACGAGCGCCACCGGACCGGACGCGACACACAACCGCGCCGCGTTGACCGCCGCGACGCTGAGCTCGGCGGGCATGAGCGCCCGCAACTCGTCCTCCCCCAGCGACACGCTGACCATCGCGCCCTCCGCCAGCGTTTCGAACAAGCGGCCCCGGAGGGCGACGAGCGCGAGCCCGTCCTCCATCGTCAGGACACCCGAGAGGCACGCCGCGGCGTACTCGCCGGCGCTGTGGCCGATCATGGCCGACGGCACGATGCCCCACGACTCGAGCAGCCGGGCCATCGCGATCTCGGTCGCGAAGAGCGCCG
Source organism: Acidimicrobiales bacterium (assembly GCA_039934635.1). Taxonomy (GTDB): domain Bacteria; phylum Actinomycetota; class Acidimicrobiia; order Acidimicrobiales; family WLNW01; genus DATLFA01. The sequence continues at coordinate 34,564 of JBDTLT010000019.1, read as the reverse complement.
GTAGGGCGATCGACGGTGCCTCGAGGCGACGGGCTGCGGCATCGAGGTCACCGTCGGGGTACAGCGCGGCGAGGAGATCGATACCGCCCGCGGACCGAAGCGCGCTCGCGCAGGTGTCGATCACCGTGCGGTAAACCGCCTCGGCGTCGTACAACTCGCGCCCCATGTTCGGATACTGGGCGCCGCCGCCCGGCATCATGTACACGACCGACGGCTGCTCGCCGTGGCGGTGGGAATCGACCGGCGCCGCCGCCGCGTCGAGTGCTGCCGCAGCTTTGGAGGGTGAGGCCGCGACGACGGCTCGCCTCATCGCGAACGCCTTGCGCCCGGCGAGCCGCGTGTAGGCGACGTCGGCAAGGTCGATATCCGGGTTGTCGCGCAGGTGGGCGGCGAGCTCGGCGGCGGCCCGGCGTGCACTGTCGGCCGTACGACCGGAGACAGTGATGAGTTGCGCGGCCCGTGACGCGCTGGAGCCGGTCGGCAGGGGCGCTTCCTCGACGACGACGTGGGCGTTCGTGCCGCCGGCGCCGAGGCCGGTGATGCCGGCGACCCGCACACCGCTCGGGCCGGGAGTCCATGGCCGCAGTGCGGCGTTGACGAAGAACGGGCTGCTCGGAAAATCGGCCTGAGGATTGGGCTCGTCGAAATGCAGGCTGGGTGGAATCTCCGCGTGCTGCAGCGAGAGCACCGTCTTGATGAGCGCGGCGACGCCGGAAGCCTCACCGGTGTGGCCGATGTTCGACTTCAGCGAGCCGATCGCGCAGAACTGTCGGTCGAGGGTCCCCCGCCGGAAGGCCTGAGTGAGGCCGGCGATCTCGATCGGGTCACCGATCAGCGTGCCTGTCCCGTGGGCCTCGATGTAGGAAATGTCGCGCGGCTCGACACCGGAGATGGCGAGTGCCTCGGTCACGACCTGGGCTTGACCGCTGACGCTCGGCGCGAGGTAGCCGACCTTCGCCCTTCCGTCATTGTTGATCGCCGATCCCCGGATGACCGCGAGGATGTGGTCGCCATCATCGAGCGCGGCGGTCAACGGCTTCAACAAGACCGCGCCGCAGGCACTGGAGATGATCGTGCCGGCCGATTTGGCGTCGAAGGTGCGGCAGTGACCGTCGGGCGAGAGGATCTCGCCCTCTTTATAGAAATAGCCGCGGCGCTGGATCGGCGCGACGACGGCGCCACCGGCGAGGGCGACGTTGCACTCGCCGCTCAGCAGGCTCTGACAGGCGAGGTGCACGGCGACGAGGGTCGAGCTGCACGCCGTTTGCACGTTGAGGCTCGGACCGTGCAGGTCGAGTTCATAGGACACCCGGGTGGCGAGGAAGTTGGTGTCGTTTCCGGTGTGGCGCACCAACCAGTCGCCGACCGACGTGGCCACGTGCTCGTTGGCGAGCACGTTCTTGAACATGTACTCGCTGAGTCCGCAGGAGGCGAACACGCCGACGCCGCCCTCGATGCGTTCGCCGACGTAGCCGGCGTGTTCGAACGCCTCCCACGCGCATTCGAGGAAGAGGCGATGCTGCGGATCGAAGACCGCCGCGTCGCGAGGGCTCATCCCGAAGAACGAGGCGTCGAACTGATCGATGTCGTCTAGTGGCGCCGACGCCGGTACGTAGGAGGGGTCACGTATGTTTTCGAGCAGCTCGCCCGCGGCGAGCAGCTCGTCTTCGGAATAGAACTCGATCGACTCGACACCACGGCGCAAGTTGGACCAGAACTCCGCCACGTTGCGGGCTCCGGGGAAGCGGCCGGCCATGCCGATGATCGCGATGCGCCCATCGAGATCCTCTTGGTCAAGTCCCATCGTCCGCCTTGGCTCTTCCTCAAACGCGGCCACGACTCCCGTGGCCTTTCAATGTACGACCAACGGACGCCGCAATGTTAGCGTTTGTTTGTGTCCGCACCGTCGGTGATCGATCAGTACGCGCTGACTCCGGTTCAGCAAGGCATGCTCTTTCACCAGCTCGAAGGCCGAAACGTCGGGGTCGACATCGAGCAGTTCGTCGGCGACCTCGCCGAGGAGATCGACCCCGATGCGATGCGTGCGGCGTGGCAACGGGTCTGCGACCGCCACCCGATCCTGCGCACGAGGATGCGTTGGGCCGATCGCGACGAGCCGGTTCAGGAAGTCCTCGATCACGTCGACGCCCCACTGGTGGTCCATGACCTCCGGCTGCTGGTGCCCGCCGAGCAAGAGGCCCGGCTCAGCCGGTTCCTGGTCGAGGACCGTCGCGCCGGCATCGCGCTCGATGCGGCGCCCCTCTGGCACGTAACGCTGTTTCAGCTCGGCCCCAATCGCCAGCGCCTCGTGTTCACCTACCACCACGCGTTGCTCGACACGAGCGTCGTGTGGATAACCGAGGAAGCCTTCCGCACCTACGACGCGTCCCGCCGTGGTGCAGTCGCCGAGCTCGCGGACCGCGTGCCCTACAAAGACCACATCGAGTGGTTGCACACCCATCTCGAGGCGGACCGCGCAGCTGCCCGGCAGTACTACGCCACGCTGCTCGAGGGGTTCGACTCACCGACGCAATTACCGGCGATCGAAGGCGCTGATGTCGATGCCGGTGAGCTGAGCGACGCCAGGTACGACGCGCTCAGATTCCATCTCCCTGAAGGCCTCAGCGCGAAGTTGCACGAGTTCACACAGGCGCGGCGCCTCAGTGGGCCGGTGCTCATCGAGACCGCGTGGGCACTCGTGCTGGCCGCGTTCTCCGGCACGACCGACGTCGTCTTCGGCTCGACAAGAGGGTGCCGACGCTCGGGTCTTCCGGGCAGCGACGCGATCATGGGCCTGTTCATCAACACACCTCCGGTCCGGATCGCACCCGACCCCACCATGCGCGTCGTCGACCTACTGGAGCAGGTTCGGGTTCAGCAAGTCGACAAGCGGGCCCACGAGCACACCGCGCTCTCCGATATCCAGGCGATCGCCGAGACTCGCCCTTCCGCGCTCTTCGACACGATCGTCGTGATCAATGAACTCCACCAGGGCACTCGTTTGAAGATGCTCGGCGGGCCGTTCGAATCGCGCGACTTCGACCTCCACGACCAGACGAACTTCCCACTGACGCTGCTCGCCTACCTCGATCCGCAGATCCGCTTCAAGATCTCGTACGACCGGCAGCGCTACGCCGCGCCGGCAGTGGAGCGGGTGCGCGACTTGCTGACGGAGATCCTCACCGCGATCGTTGACCACCCCGACGCCCTTGTCGCCGATCTGCCTCGGATGAGAGCGGCCGAGCGCGACGTCATGGCGGCCTGGAACATCGCCACTGCCCGCGAATACCCCGTGGGCGCCTGCGTGCACGAGCTGTTCGAGGCGCAGGTCGACCGCACGCCCGACGAGGTTGCGCTGATCTATCGCGGGCAGCGGCTCACGTATCGACAGCTCGACGAACGCGCCAACGCGGTCGCCGCTCACCTGCTCGATGTCGGGGTCGGCCCGGACTCGATGGTCGGCATCTTCATCGAGCGCTCCGTCGAGATGATGGTCGGCCTGCTCGGCATCCTCAAAGCCGGTGCGGCGTACGTACCGATGGACCCTGCGTACCCGTCGGTGCGCATCGCCATGATGCTCGAGGACTCCCACGCCGACGTCGTGTTGACCCACTCTCGTCTCGCCGGGTCCGTCAGCGGAGTGAACGAGATCGTGGCGCTCGACCGTTTTGGCGCCGTCCGCCCGGAGCGAGTCGAGGTGCCCGGGCTGCGCAGCGACCACCTGGCGTACGTCATCTTCACGTCGGGGTCGACCGGCCGTCCGAAGGGCGTGATGATCGAGCACCGCAACGTTGCCAATTTCTTCACGGCGATGGACGAGCAACTCGGCTTCACGCCCGGCGCGACAACGCCTGGTGTATGGCTCGCCGTGACAAGTATCTCGTTCGACATCTCCGTGCTCGAGCTCTTCTGGACCCTGACCCGGGGCTTCACGGTCGTTGTCCAGGATGACGAGGGCCGCCTTGTCACTGAAGCGTCGCCAACCGACCGCCGGGCCGCGACCCGTGCCGTCAAGACCCGGCCGATGGAGTTCAGCCTCTTCTACTTTGCTTCCGACGCGGGCAGCCATCAGGGCAACCGCTACCGGCTCCTTCTCGAGGGGGCAAAATTCGCCGACCGCCACGGCTTCGCCGCGGTGTGGACCCCGGAACGCCACTTCCACGAGTTCGGCGGCTTGTACCCAAACCCGGCGTTGACCAGCGCGGCCGTCGCCGTCGTGACTGAGCGGGTCGAGATCCGCGCGGGCAGCGTTGTGCTGCCCCTACACAATCCGATTGGCCTGGCCGAGGACTGGTCGGTCGTCGACAACCTCTCGAACGGTCGCGTCGGACTTTCGTTCGCGTCGGGTTGGCATGCCAACGACTTCGCGCTCGCGCCCGACAACTTCGAACGCCGGCGCGAATTGATGAGTGATGGCATCGAGACGATCCGGGCGTTGTGGCGCGGCGAGTCGGTCTCGGTGCGCAGCGGCGACGGGCGCGCGATCGAAGTCTCGATGTTTCCACCGCCGGTTCAGCGCGCGCCGAAGATCTGGATCACCGCGGGCGGCAGCCCGGGGACATTCGAGATGGCTGGGCGCATCGGCGCCAGCATCCTCACCAACCTGCTCGTGATGGGTCAGGACGACCTCGTCGCCAACGTCGCCACTTATCGCGCCGCGTACCGCGCCGCGGGCCACCCGGGCGACGGCCACGTCACGGTGATGTTGCACACATTCGTCGGACGCGATGCGACCCAGGTTCGACAGCTCGTACGGGAACCGTTCCTCGACTACTTACGGACCTCCACCGACCTGATCAACAAGGTGCAGTGGGAGCAGACGAGCTTCGCCAAGCCGGGGGAGACGCCCACCGACGGATCAACAGTGCCCGATCTCGATCAGCTCGATCCCGAAGAGATCGCCGTGATCATGGACCACGCATTCGAACGTTACGTCGGCGCCGCCGGGCTGTTCGGAACCCCGGAGTCCTGCCTCGCCCAAGTCGACCGTCTGCGCGACCTCGGCGTCGACGAGATCGCCTGTCTGATCGACTTCGGCGTCGACGAAGACACCGTGCTCGACGCGTTGGAGAACCTCGACGAGCTGCGCCGAGCGGCCAACGCCGCTCCACCGTACGAAGACAACGACCCACAGTCCGACGTCGTCGTCGACAGCGACCTCGACGTGGGGCTCGTCGCACAGGTCGAGCGGCACGGCGTCACGCACCTGCAGTGCACGCCGTCAATGGCTGCGGTGATCGCCGCCGACCGTCGCGGTTTCGGCGCGCTCGCATCACTCGAAGTACTACTGCTCGGCGGAGAAGCACTTCCTGCGGCCCTCGTCGACCAGATTCGCCCGGCGATGGCCGGGCGACTGCTCAACATGTACGGTCCGACCGAGACCACGATCTGGTCGACCGTGGCACCGATCGAGGTCGCCGGCGAGGCGATCACCATCGGCCGGCCGATCGCCAACACGCAGATCTTCATCGTCGACCTTCATCTCCAGCAAAACCCGATCGGTGCGGCCGGCGAGTTGCTCATCGGTGGCGCCGGCGTCGTGCGGGGCTATCTCGATCGGCCGGAGCTGACGGCCGAGCGCTTCGTCAACCTCCCGGCAGCCGCGGGCGCGCGGGTGTACCGCACCGGTGACCTCGTCACGCTGCTGGCCGACGGGGCGCTGCAGTTCAACGGTCGTCTCGACCACCAGGTGAAGGTTCGCGGCTACCGCATCGAACTCGGCGAGATCGAGGCCATCATCGGCCGGTTCCCGAACGTTCGGGAGAATGTCGTGGTTGCCCGCACCGACCCGCCCGGGGACCCGCGCATCGTGGCCTACGTCGTCGCGGGCGACGACCGCGAGTTGGCCGGGGCAGAGGCCTGGGGACACGTGTGGGACGAGACCTACCGCGCGACCGACACCGACGATCCCACCTTCGACGTCTCGGGGTGGAACGACAGCTACACGGGCAGGCCGATCCCGACCGAGCAGATGCACGAGTGGGTCGACACCACGGTGGCGCGCATCCGCGAGCTCGCGCCTCGTCGCGTGCTGGACATCGGCTGCGGGACCGGGTTGCTGCTGTTCCGCGTGGCACCACACTGCGAGCGATACGTCGGCATCGACCTCGCACAGCACGCGCTCGACCGAATCGCGGCCGCGCTTCCTGACGCCGGATTGACGAACGTCCAGCTGCACCGCGGCGCCGCCCACGAGGTGACATCACTCGTGGACGAACGGTTCGACACCATCGTCATCAACTCGGTCGCTCAGTACTTCCCTGATGCCGACTACCTCGTCGATGTGGTCACGGCTGCGCTCGGGCTGCTCGAGCCGGGCGGTTCCTTGTACCTCGGCGACCTCCGCAGCCGTGACCACCAACCCCTCTTCGCCGCGGCGATCGAGCTGGCCCGCGCGTCTGCGTCGATGGCCGCGAGCGAGCTGGCCACGCGAGTGGCCCATCGCGTGGCCGGCGATGAAGAGCTGGTGATCGACCCGTCGCTGTTCCACGCGCTCGCCGCCCGGAACTCCGACATCGCCGACGTGGATATCCGCATCAAACCGGGGCGGGCCGAGAACGAGATGACGCGGTTTCGCTACGACGTCGTCCTCCAACGCGCCGGCGGCGACGCCGCGCCGGTGGCCGACGTACGGACCCTCGCCCTCGACCGCGTGTCCGTCGGGGCGGTGCGCGAGGCCCTCGCCGACGAGCCCGCCGCGCTGCGCGTCGTCGGGCTGCGCAACGACCGCCTCGTGCGCGAGACCGAACTCGTGCGACTACTGGCCGATGGAGCCGTCTCCTCCGAGAGCGTCAGCGATCTGCGTTCGCGGCTCGCGGCGATCGTGCCGGGCGACCATCCCGACGAACTCGACGCGGTCGACAATCGCTACGAGGTCACGCCCACATGGTCAGCGGCCGGAGTCGACCGCTTCGATGTGCTCTTGCGCTCGAAGACGTCTCGGCTGCGCATCCCGCCACCGGTGCTCGACACCACGCTCGCGTGGTCGGCATATGCGAACCAACCGGCACGTCGGGACGCCAAGACGTTGGCCCCCGAACTGCGCGCCCATCTCCGTTCGACGCTGCCCGATCACATGGTGCCAACGGCGTTCGTGATCCTCGACGCGCTGCCTCGCACACCGAACGGCAAGATCGACCGCAACGCCCTCCCCGCTCCGGATCGCAGCCGCATCGAGGGAGCGGAAGCGCTCGTCGCGCCGACGACGCCCGTCGAGGTCACGATCGCCACGATCTGGCAGGACATCCTCTCGCTCGACGCGGTCGGCGTGGAGGCGAATCTGTTCGATCTGGGCGCCAACTCGCTGATGATGGTGCGCGCCAGCAGCCGCTTGGGCGAGGCGCTGGGGCGCCGGGTCTCCCTCGTGGAGATGTTCGGCTATCCGACCGTCCGGTCGCTCGCCGCTCACCTCGACGGCACCGGCGACGCGGACGAGACGGCGGCGCTGGGCCAGAGCCAGGAACGCGCCGAGTCCCGCAAAGAACTCCTCCGGCGACGCCGCGAAGGGCGTCGCCGGTAAGGAGAACGCGAGGTAGACGTCAGCGCCCGACCTCGCATTCGTTCGGGTCGATGGCGCCGAGGTTCTTGACGACCTCGAACCGGCCGCCTTTCGACTGTGCGATGTACATGTTCATGCGCAGGTGGTGCTGCCCGGGCACCATGGCGGCGGGGCCACCCGGTCCTTGGTCGATGCGGGCCCGATCGAGTGCTCGCACGATGGCGTCCTGGTCGAGTGAGCCGACCTCGTTGACCGACGACTCCCAGAGCTTGAGACCGCGGTACAGACCCGTGCATGCGCTACCCGCCGTGAACATCGCGCTACCCGGGAAGCGCTCGGCGTACTTCTCGAGCAGCGCCGTGCTGAACGGATCGCGTACGTCTCGGTAGTAGTCGAGACAGCCGTACAACCCCTCGACTTGCTGCGCCGGCACCAAGTTGAGGAAGTTCTCGTCGAAGTACGTGCAGACGATGTGGCCGCCTCTCTTCGTGAATCCCGCGTTGTAGAGCTGTTCGAGGAATGGCGTCAGGCCCGGAGGAACAATCGTGTTGAACACGACCTCGGCGCCACTGGCCATGATGTCCGCCACGAGACGCTCGTACTCCATGTGGTCGAGAGGGAAATACTCCTCGCCCACGATGGAACCGCCTTCTGCCGTGACGACTTCACGAGCCTTCTTGTTGAGTGTGTGCGGCCAGATGTAGTCGGCCGACGGCAGGAAGAACTTCTTGGCTCCGGTGTGTTGCATCAACCAAGGCAGGAATGGTTCCACCTGCTGCGCCGGCACAGGACCCGTACAGAAGATCAGCGGATGACACTCCTGCCCTTCGTATTGCTCGGGGTAGATGTACAGCGTGTTGCCCTGATCGACCACCGGGCCCTTGATGGCCTGGCGGGTGGAGCTGTAGATGCCGCCGAGGACGACATCCACGTGATCCTGTTCGATGAGCTTCGCGGCAACGGTTCGGGCCACGTCGTCGTCGGTGGCGCTGTCCTCGATGAACAACTCGATCGGATGACCGAGCAGGCCGCCCGCGGCGTTGATGTCATCGATCACCATCGTGGCGACATTTGCGTTGGCGATGCCCATGAAGGAGAGCGGGCCCGTTTGATCGGTGATGACGCCGACTCGAGCCGGTCGGTGAGTTGAGGTTGTCATTCGGTTGGTCCTCTCGCGTTCGTTCGTCGACCGCTAGGACCGGTAGGTCCCGGCGAGGCGAGCGGCCTGCGGCACACCGACGTGTCCGGCTTCCTTGAGAATCGCCGGCACCTCGGGGTCGGACACGAAGCTCTGCCATCCGTCCATGTCCCAGTCGAACAGCGCCCAGACCCGATCGGTCTCGCTCGGGTCGCGGAACACGGTCGAACCCTTGGATCCGTGCTGTTCCCGCTTCACCGCGCCCTTGGTGCCGAAAATCTCCAGGAAGCGGTCCACATCTTCGACCTTCGTGGTTGCCAAGATCATCGCTACATCTCCTCGTTGAGCGGAGAATCCGTCGGATCCTCGGTGTCACCGACCGTGGTTGGTCGGTGTGCGTCGATCATCCGCTCGAGGGGCATTTCGCACATCAGGAGAACTCCTGATTTCCCGGGATCAGCCGGCGGCGGTGCCTGTCGCGACGCCGTGATCGAACGCCCAACGGGTCGCGGTGGCCCGGTTCGTCGCGTGGATCTTGGTGTAGATGTGTTGGATGTGGCTGTCGGCGGTCTTGGCCGAGATGAACAGCCGCGCTGCGATCTCCCCGGTGGTCCGACCATCCGCGACGAGGCGCAGCACTTCGACCTCTCGACGCGTCAGACCGCCCGGACGACCGGCGGTGGTGCGCTCCTGCAAGACACGGCGAGCAAGCTCGATTTGGTGCTTGGTGTAGGACGCGGCGCCGTTCAGGTCGAGCGCCGATCCGATCAACGAGAACTGCGCGTTCCTTTCGTCGCCCAGCTTGTCGGCGAGGCGAGCACCGAGATCGACGAGCCCGGGCACATGATGAAAGCTCGACGGCTCACGCGAGATCGCACCGAGGAGGGTCGCGGCGGCTTCGAGACGATCGACTCGTTCGAAGAGCGCGGGCACGCTGGCGAGCGTGATGACGAGTTGCGGCACGTTGCCTGCTTTGTGGAACGACTCGATGGCGGGCCCGAAGAGTGCCAGCGCGGTATCGGACTCACCTTCGGAGGTGTGCAAGCGCGCGGCATCGCGTCCGATGAAGCCCTCGAAGAATCTGACGCGGTTCGCTCGCACGAACTCGACCCCTTCATCCCACGCCAACAACGCGCGCGGCGGGTCGACCTTGGCGAACGCCATTCCGACGATCCACAGCGTGTAGGCGATCCAGTAGGGGTTGCCGAGCTCTCTTGCGGCTGCGATCGCGTCGTCGGTGAGATCGAGGGCTTCGTCGACGCGACCCGCCGACTGCAGCCCGTCGACGTATGCCGCGATCCCGTACGCCCGAGACGAACCGGGGAGTGCCGCCACTGCACCCGTGAGCTCTATGTAGCGATCGAGATTGCCGCAATAGACCTCACCGAGCGCCTCGATGAATTTGGCGTAGCCCGGTTCGCAGGCCTCGTAGCGCGGCTGCGTTTCCAGCTCGGTGGCGCGGTGTGCGTTGGCCTTCGCAGCGGGCGCGCGTCCAACGAAGCACGCGTAGCCCGCGCCGGTGTACAAGCGGGGAAGACGGCGTACGTCTGCTGCCGCCGCCGCCGGCAGCAACTCCTCGGCCCACCCGACCGTCTCGAAGAGCGGCACCGAAAACCCGAGCAACGCGGCGTGCGCGGCGATGTCGGTCGCCACCGCCGTGTCGTCTCGGTCCGCGCTCCAGCGAAAGGCCGACCGAAGGTTGCCGAGCTCGATCTCCACCCAGTCGGCGGCATTGCGCCAGCCCGGCCCGTTGCCGTGCTCCCATCGCACCGCAGCTTCAGCCGCGAAATACGCGGCGTGCCGGTCGCGCAAACGCACGAGTTCACCGGTCTCGGACAGTTGCTCCTCGGCAAACTGTCGGATCGTTTCGAACATGTTGTATCTGGTACTCGTCGGCGCGTGCTCGGCGCTCACGAGTGACTTGCGGACGAGCGAGTCGAGCCGTTCGAGCACATCGAGTTCGTCGGCGCCGTCGGTCACGGCAGCAATCGCGTCGACGTCGAACCCACCGGAGAAGACCGACGCGTTGCGCAGCAACTCGCGTTCGAGGTCGATCAGCAGTTCGTAGGACCAGCCCACCACGTTGCGCAGCGTCTGCTGGCGCTCTGGCCGTCGATCCGATCCGCGCAACAGGCGGAAGCGATCACCCAACCGGTCCCGCACTTCGACCGCGCTCATCGCCGCCATTCGAGCCGCGGCCAGTTCGATGGCCAGAGGAAGCCCGTCGAGGGCCTCGCAGATCTCCGTCACGGCGGTTGCGGTCGCGGGGTCGTACAACCCGAAGCCGGGTCGGGCTGCACTGGCGCGCTCCACGAACAATGTGACCGCGTCGGATGCGACACCGCCATCGAGCGCGAGAGGCGAGACCGACACGAGGGCTTCTCCGCCGATCCACAAGTACTCCCGTGAGGTGGCGAGCACCTTGACGCTCCCGGCTCGACCGAGGATCTTCTGCACCGCCGCGCCCGCCGTCTCGAGCAGGTGCTCGCAGTTGTCCACCACGAGCAGCAGTCGACGTCCGTTCACCGCGTCCGCGACGGTGTCGATCAGCGCGGCGTCGCCTTGCGGATCGATCCCCAGTGCAGTGGCAAAAGCGGCGGGCACTGAGTTCGGGTCACCGACGGGAGCCAGCTCGACGAGCCACACGCCGTCGGGAAACTCATCGGCAAGCTCGACCGCGAGCTCGATCGCCAGTCGAGTCTTGCCGACGCCGCCGACGCCGCTCAAGGTGACCAGCCGGTTGGATCGGACCAGCTCCGCCGCGTCGGCCATCAGTCGATCGCGTCCGACGAACGAGCTCAGCAGTTGCGGCAAGTTGCCGGCAACGGACCCCAACCCACGAAGCGCCGGGAACTCCGAGGGGAGCCCGTCGGCGACGATCTGAAATACCGCCATCCGCCGGCTCAAACCGCGAAGTCGGTGGTCGCCCAGCGGCCGCAGCGCGACGCGAGTGCGCAACATCGCCTCGGTCGTGTCGGACACGAGGATCTGCCCGCCGTGCGCGGCCGCCATCAACCGCGCCGCGCGGTTCACCTCAGGACCGAAGTAGTTGCGGTCGCGTTCGGTCGCCTCGCCGGTGTGCAGACCGATGCGCACCTTGACGGCTCCAGCGTCCGGTACCGCGAGCAGTTTGCGTTGTATGTCGACCGCAGCGTCTGCAGCATCGCCGGCCGTCGAGAACGCGGCGGCGAAACCGTCGCCGCGAACGGCGAAAACGAAGCCGCGATGTGCTTCGATCGAGCGCCGCACGACCGAATCGTCGATCTCGAGCCCCGGCGCCATGTCCGAAGGTGACTCGTCCCATTGCTGCGCGGAATCCTCTATGTCGCTGTACAGGAACGTGACCGTCCCGGCAGGCACGTGTTCCGCCACGAGGGCAACGATACAGGGGCATGCGGACCACGTAGCGTGTGCCGTCCAATGACCGCGGAGGCCACAGTGGATAGTTTGAAGACGCTCGAGTACTCGTTGCAGGAACTCCGACGGGTTGTCGCGACGCTCGACGACTCGCAGATGACTGCATCCTCCAACTGCGAGCCCTGGACGGTGCGTCAGTTGGCCAGCCACGCGCTCAACAATCAACTGTTCTGGGCGGGCCTCGTCACCGGCCAACAGCTTGTGGCCTTCGAAGACTCCATGAGCGCGGTGCCCATCGAGGGCGCGCTCGCACCTGTCGCCGACGATGTCGTCGCACGTGCGCTGGCGATGTGGAGCACCGAAGGCGTGCTCGATGCGATTCACGCAACGCCACTCGGCGAGGTGCCTGGTTCGGTTGTCATCAATTTCGCCACTATCGACGCGGCGGCTCATGCCTGGGACCTCTCCGCGAGCGTAGGGCGCGCAATCGAGTTCGAGCCCTCGACGATCCCGTCGATCACTGCCGTCGTCGCGGCGACGTGTACCGACGGCGCGCGAGAGCACGGGTTGATCAAAGCGCCGACCGAGACCCCGACCGACGCGAGCGAAACCGAACGCTTGATGGCTGCCGCAGGACGAACCATCCGCCGCTAGTTCGCCGGCTCGTTCATGAGCGAGTGGGTGCTACACGTCGACATCGACCAGTTCCTCGCCGCCGTCGAGATCCTGCGTCGACCCGAGCTCGCCGGGCGCCCCGTCGTGGTTGGCGGCGACGGCAATCCGAACCGCCCGCGGCAGGTTGTCGCGACCGCGTCGTATGAGGCGCGCGCGTTCGGTGTGCGATCGGGCATGCCCCTTCTCGCCGCCGCGCGCAAGTGCCCCGACGCGGTATTCCTGCCTTCGGACAAGCCGGCCTACGAAGCGGCGTCGGCCCGCGTGATGAGCACGTTGCGCTCGCTGCCGGTAGTGGTCGAAGAGTGGGGCTGGGACGAAGCGGTCGTCGGCGCGAACACCGATGACCCCGAAGCACTCGCGCGCGAGATTCAGGAGCGAGTGCGCGCCGCAACCGGACTGTCGTGCGCGGTGGGTATCGGCGAGACGCGCCTGCAAGCAAAAACGGCAACCGGCTTCGCCAAGCCGGGCGGTATCGCTCGAATTACTCGCGCTACTTGGCTCGCGACGATGGGCGACAAGCCGGTCACGGCGTTGTGGGGGATCGGCGAACGTATTGCGGCGCGGCTCGCGGAGGCGGGCATCGGTACGGTTGCCGAGCTGGCGCACACCGATCACAACGACCTTGCCGCGCGCTTCGGTCCGACTATCGGCCCCAATCTGCGACTCCTCGCGATCGGCGGACACGGGGCGCCGATCGAGGGGGAGCCGCACGTGCCGCGTTCGCGGAGTCGCGAGACGACCTACGAGCGAGATCTCACTGATCGATCAGAGATCGAGGCGCAAATCGTCGCGCTGGCCACTGAGGTCACGCAATCGATTGTGGCTGAAGGGCGCCGCGTCACTCATGTCGCCGTGAAGGTACGCACGGCGACGTTCTTCACCCGCTCGAGGATCCGCAAGCTGCGCGAACCGACGATTGATCCCGAAGTCGTATCGACGACGGCGCTCGGCATGCTCGACCTCTTCGAGCTGCATCGTCCGATCCGGTTGCTCGGTGTGCGCGTCGTGCTCGAGTCATAGGCCGACTTCCGCCGCGTACGCGAGAAGGCGTGCCGCCAGCTCCGCCGGCCGGCTGAGCGCGGGAAGGTGGCCCGTGTCGATCTCGTCGGGAACGATGCCGAGACGCTCGAGCACCACACGACGCTGGAAGTCCGCAGGCAACAAACGGTCGTGCCGGCCCAAAAGGAAGCGCGTCGAGACGGCGGGCCATCTGTCCATCGGCCACGGTTGCGCGAACGGCGTCTCCGACTGAACACGGACATGGTCGGCCGACGCTGCCGCGATGTCGGGAGCTACGTCGTGGAGGAACACCTCGAACGGATCGAACTCAGCGTCGGGATCGCGACCTTCGCGCATGGCTTGTGCCCTCGCGGCCTCGGGCTGACCGGTGTTCTCCCACCAGTCTCCCGGCGACTCCCGGGGGGCCGGGGTCATTGCCGCGACGAGCACCACCAAGTCGACCGGTCGACGGTGCGCCACAAGGCCTGCGGTGTACGCGCCCATCGATTGCGCGACGACGACGAGCCCGGTCGCATCGCCGATCGCTTCGATCGCCGCCTGCGCGTAGTCGTCGAGCCCGCTCTCAGGATCGTCAACGGGCAGGTCGACCGCGACGACGGCGTGGCCCGCGGCTTGCAAAATGGGCGCGACGAGGTGCCAATACCACGAGTCAGAACCCGCGCCCGGGAGGAGAACGAATGTCGCCATCGATCAGTTCACTTCAAGCTACCGATCGAAGAGCTTCACCCGTCGGGCGCCGAAGATCTCGGCAGTCGCGAGACCAGCACGCATCGCGTCGACGACCCCAGCATCGACGACGCCGTTCGGTACATTCGTTCGGAACTTTGGAGGTCAACATGAGCAATTCGGATTCCAACGAAAACACGACGGCCTCGGAGCGAATCGACAAATTGATCGCCGACCTGGGCGACTGGCGCGCGGACACCTTGGGGAGGATGCGCAAGCTCGTCAAGCAGGCAGATCCGAAAGTGGTCGAGGACGTGAAGTGGGTCAAGGCGACCAGCCCGGGCACCCCCACCTGGTCGCACGACGGAATCATCTGCACTGGTGAGCCGTACAAGTCCGTCGTCAAGCTCACGTTCGCAAAGGGCGCGTCGTTGAAGGACCCGGCCAAGCTCTTCAACTCGAGCCTCGAGGCAACCACGCGTCGCGCGATCGACATTCATGAGGGCGAGAAAATCGACGCGGCCGCGTTCAAGGCGCTCATCCGTGCCGCGGTTGCCATCAACTCATCGGGCGCAAAGGCAACGCGCAAGCCGGCGAAGTAGCGCCGGCACCCGACGCCGACGTCAGGTCTGCAGATCGAAGAGTGTGTCGGCGAGGTAGTGCAGCGCGCCGTCCCATGAGTCGGGCGCGACGTTGGGTCGCACCACGAACTTCGTCACGCCGTTGTCGACGTAGCGTCGCACGAGATCGCGCAACTCGGTCGCGCCGACGGGCATGAGCTCTCGCGGATCGACGTCGGGGCGGCGCTTGCGCAACGAGGCGTACATCTGGGCATCGGGTTCGGTGTGTCCGTAACCGAGGCTCATGCCGAAGTGATCTGAGGGGACCGTCCGGCCCGCCGCGTCAGCGACTCGTTGAATGGTGCGGCAGGCTTCGCCGGCTTCGGTCGGCGTGACCGCAGCACCCAGCCAGCCGTCGGCCAGTCGGCCGATGCGGTCGAGCGCCTGCGGTCCGTTGCCGCCCAGCCAGATTTCGAGCGGTTGCTGTGCCGGTTGCGGATCAACGCGCACGTTGTCGAACACGAATCCTTCGAGTTGATGCGACACCGGCTCTCCCGACCACCACGCGCGCAACAGCGGGATGATCTCCTCGATCAACTTCCACCGGTTACGTGGCCCGATACCGAGCGCGAGTCGTTCGTTCGGCTGGTCGATGCCGGGTACGAGGCTGAGCAGTATCCGTCCGCCGGAGAGTTGATCGAGTTGCGCGAGCGTCTTGGCGAGAATCATGGGGTTGCGACCGAACGGCACGAGGTTGGCGCCCAGCTTCAGTCGCGTCGAAGCGGCGGCGGCGTAGCCGAGCCCGACAATCGGGTCGATGCTCGGCCCCATCGGAATGTCCGAGAGCCACAAGGTGTCGAAGCCGAGCGCCTCGAGTTGCTCGACCAGGTCGACGAAGCGTGCTGCGTCGAAGGTGAAACCACCCGGAGCGACGGCGAAACGCACCTTCATGGCCGCGACCCTAGGGCGCGCACGCGGCGCCATGCCCAATGTGCGGCGCCCGTTCCTCAAATCGAGGGTCGCGGGGACAAAACGAGCCCACACGCCGCACGCATCGCCGACCATCGAAAGAGCAGTACGTAGAGCGAGCCGACGATATGGTTCGTTCGCCTTCAGACGAGACCGTTGCGGCCGACGACAAGATCATGGCGAGGTTGGGTGCCGCATCTGCGCGTCGAGCTCGGGTAGTCGTCGGATGACGATTGAGAAGCGTGGGCGAAACCGACCGGTCATCCCGACGATCCTCGTGGTGGATGACTCGGCTGCCGCCCGGCGCGTGATCGGCCGGGCGTTGGCCTCGGCGGGCTATCGCGTCATCGAGGCCGCCGACGGTCACGCTGCACTGGAAGTGTGCCGGACCGACCGACCCGATCTGGTGCTACTCGAGGTCGATCTGCCGGTCTTGGACGGCAACGCCACGCTCCGCGAGATTCGTGCCGACACCGACCTCTGTTCGGTGCCCGTGTTGTTCCTACACGCCATTGCCGACGGCGAACTGATCGCGCGAGTCGACACGATTCTGCGGGCCAAGGCCACTGAGGACGCCTTTGGCGGCCTGGTCCGTGAAACGAACGAGGTCCCCTCCATCGACATTCTCACCGGAATCGGAAACCGCCGGCGGATGGAGACCAGGATCCTCGAGTTGGCGGCGACTCACGGTCCCAACGCGATCGCGACCGTGGTGATAGTCGACATAGACGACTTCGGCGCAATCAAAGACTCGTTCGGTGATGCTGTCGGTGACATTGTCTTGCGCATCGCCGCCGGGCGGTTGCGCGGCGCGGTCGTCGACGAGCGCGTTCTCGTTTGCCGCTGGGCCGACCAACAATTCTTGGCTGCTGGTGTCGGCCTCGACGCGACCGATGCGTACGCCTTGGCCGAACAAGCGCGCCAGGCGATCTCGGCCACTCCCTTTGCCGTGAAAGCAGATCAGACGCTGCCGGTGACCATCAGTACGGGATGCGCATCCGGTGCCTTTGGCGCATACGCGAGCATTCTCGAAGCTGCGAATGGGGCCCTCCATGACGCCAAGCGCCGGGGCCGCAATCGAATCGTGGTCGCGTCGATTGGCCAGCCCATGTCGGTTTCGAGGATCGAGCTACCGGGCCATCCGATCTGACCGGATGCGATGTCGTGTAACGCGTTGGGGTCACGCAGCGATGTCTGAGCTGCGGAGTCAAACGGGTCCGGCGCAGGCTCCTCGAACGTTCCTGCGCCGGGCCTCTGTCCACCCCCATTTGATGCGTGCCGCTGCCCCTCCGGACTTCACGCCGACCAAAGGGCGACGCGCCGAGCGCGGCGACGGCCGAGACGGCGCAGTCCGCGGGCAACCTGAGCGCTCACTGGCTGACTGTCGAGCCAGGCCTCAGCGACGAGTTCGCTCATGTGGTCGGCCCAACGGGGATTGCTTGCGCGCGCGAGAGCGATTGCTCGTTGCTGCGCGGCATGTACTTCCGCCTGCGTAAATCCTGGGCCGGCGGTGGCGTTGGCAGCCCTCAGCCGCAACTCCCAGTCCTGGCCGAGGTGCCACCGCAGGAGTTCCTGTCCGTCGTCACGCTTCGTCATCGCTCACCTCGTCGGCATCCATGCTTGGATTTGGGCTCTAGGTCAACGGCACTATCGAACGACCCCTGCCGAGCGTTACAGCGACACGCGCAGCATCACGGATCACCACGTCGTCATGTCGACGCCTCGGGCATTTCGATCGTCGAATCGGGCCACATGTAGGTTGTCGATATGGGTGGACTGTCGGAGCCCGACCAGTACGGATTTCCTGGCTACAGCTGCGCGGCGGACGGGCACGCGCTCGAGGCGATCGCCGGCCCGAACGACGTGCTGCGCTGTCCCGTCTGCGGCCACCGTACCGACGAGCCCGGCGAAGGAGTACTTGGGGATGCGTTCGACATCGTGCACCGCCAGTGGGGGCTCCGTGGCGATCCGCACGCCTGGCAAGCGATGCGCGACCTCCTTGCCGCGACCCCTACCCCGCCGGACCGCGACGCGGTGAGAGCGCGATTCGTCGATGGGCTACGGCAGGTGGCCCACGTCGATATCGACCAGATCGACGGCCAACCCGCGTACCGCAAGCATCTCGACCACGGTGGCATGTCGGGGGGCGTTGTCAACGTCGAGTGGTGGCGCACGAAGGGGATTCCGCTCCTCGTCGATCGAGCAGTGAGCCGGCGCGTTGCCCCAACGGGCGCGACCGATCCGCCGCCGGCCCCGCCGCGGTCTGTCCGATCCGTCGCGACCAGCGTGGCCGTTTGGGCGGTCGTGTTGGCCATCCCGATCGCCTTGATCGGAGGCGGGAGCTGGTTGCTGTATCAACGCGCCGTCGGCACCCGCGTCAAGGCCACGGTGCTCACGTGCGATTCATCCGGAAACTTCCGTCGCTACGGCACCACATTTCGCACCGACTGTGTCGCGCAGTGGACAATCGACGGTCGCGTGATCGTTGGTGCCTTCGACGGCGGCAACGGCGCGTCCGATGTCGGCAAGCAAGTCGATGCGACGGTTCGCGGCGACACGGCGTACAGCCGGTCATTGGGTCTGCCGATCTTGCTGATCGCTCTCGGACTGCCGTTCGTCGTGATCCCGGTCTTTGCGATCAAGCGTCGGATCGTCGGCCATCGGAATGACGCGGTTGTGCAAGCCGGACGCGTCGATGCCGAAACACGAGGCAAGCAATGAGTACGGCACCTTCACACGGACGAGGTGGCGGAAACAGTTGCCGCTTCGATGCCGCGGGTTCAACGCGGGCTGTCACCGCGGCTGGGCGCCAGGCGGGCGACGAGCTCGCGTCGGGTGCGAACACCCACCTTGTCGAACACGGACTTCAGATGGTCCTGAACGGTGTTGGCAGAAATGAACAGCGCCAGTTTCAGATCTGGGAGGGGCGACGTGAAGGGCGCGTTGTCGGCGGCAATTACGAGTCGTAAGTCCTGAAGGCACTCACGGATTCGAACGAAATCAGATGCGCTCGGCTCATTGAGATCAAGTTCGCGGAGAGTGACAATTAGAACACGGAAAGCGCGAATACGGCGCAATCCGTGGGATGCATTGATCCGGCAGGCGGCACTGGTCGCGAAGGCCTGCTGGGGAGTGAGCGCGAAACCGGCCCTCAGTTACTGGATCCCCCCGCAGACGCGTGGGGACGTAGAGAAAAGGCCGAAATGCGATTCCTTCAAAGATCCCTTGCAGCCGGCGCGGCTGCGCTGGCTGCCTTGGCTGCCATTGTCATGCTCGGCGCCGGTGCTGCCGGTGCCACTGGTACGCCCGCGACACTCCACGACGCACACGTCGGTGCCACCAACCCCGGCTTCACCACGGGCGAGTGCCCGTCGAGCGCTGATGGCACGTGGGGTTGGCACTTCGTCCTGCCCGGTGCCGATACAGAATTCCTCAGCATCAGCGCGACCTTCCTCCACGAGGGCACGGTGACTTCGTTCATCTCGCAACCGACCGGCATGCACGCCTACGTCTTCACCCACCAGGCGGACACGCTCCTGAGTGCGACGGCGATGGTTGAAGGCCCGCAGACATGGTTCAACCTGAGCCACGTCTGCACCGGTACGGAAGAAGAGATCGATCCGCCGACGACGACGATCCCGCCGACGACGACGATCCCGCCGACCACCACGGTTGCGCCGACCACCACGGTTGCGCCGACGACGACAAAGGCGCCCACGACCACGGCTGGCCCGACAACCACTGCGAGCGCGCCGACCACGCTCGCCGAGCAAATCGCTCCGGTCGCGGTCCTTGGATCGGTCGAGGTTGCCCCGGCCGCCCCGGTCGCGCAGCTCGCGTTCACCGGCAGTCGTACCGTGCCCATGCTGATGCTCGGCGCCGGTTTGCTCGCCGCCGGCTCGATGATGACCGCAGCCTCGCGGCGGAGGCTCGTGCAGAGCCACTGAACGGTCGCCATGACGACCAGGTCACCATCACGGTCACTGCAGTAGTCACCCTCGGAGCACAACCGCGCGTCGCGCCCGGTTGTGCTCCGAGTTCGCGCGGAGGGGCAACGATCGTAGGACACGCCCGGCTCATCGGGCCGTGGTCACGCCGCATCCGTTTGTGGACTCCGCATCGCGAGGTCAGCGGCGCAGCACCTGGCCCGGCAGAGCGCCGGTGTGTTCGCCGTCGATCAGCAGCGTTTGACCACCGACCACGGTCGCGTGCACACCGGTGGCATGTTGGATGAGTCGCTTCGCTCCGGCGGGGAGGTCGGTTGCCGCGTGCGGGATGTTGGGGGCAATCGTGTCGGGGTCGAACACGACGAGGTCTGCAACTCGACCCTGCTGGACGACACCGCGGTCGTGAAGCCCCCAGCGTTGTGCTGGTTCGAGCGTGAGCATCCGCACCCCTTCTTCGAGCGTGAAGGCTTGCTTGTTGCGAACCCAGTGGGACAACAGGAACGTGGGTACCGACGAGTCGACGATCTGTGACACGTGGGCACCGCTGTCCGACACCGCGACCACGGTGTGCGGGTGGCGCAGGATCTCGAGCACCGAGTCCATGTTCTGGTTCGCGAAGGGTTGAGCGAACAGCTGCGCCATGCCGGAGTCGAGGGCGAGGTCGATCATGACGTCCACACCCGACACACCGCGCTCGGCCGCCAGCTCGCCGACAGTTCGGTAGGGGCCTTGTGGCCGATCGACGATGCGCATGGTGTCGAACTGCGGCGCTCTGGCCTCGGCACCGATGGCGTTGCCGTAGGGCCCATGGAGCGCTTCATCGGTGAGGCGTCGCCGACGGTCGGGGTCTTCGAGCGCGCGGCGCTGATCCTCGATCGAGAGGCGGCGCAACTCCTTCCACCCCGCGAGCCCGTCGAAGGGAAGCTTCACCTCGAAGCCCGTGATCGACAGGAATTCGCGCGCGTGAGCCTGGCCGAACATCCGGCCACCGCGAGCCGCGGTGCGATCGAACAGCGCGAGCAGATCCTTGTGAAGGTCCGGCACGGCGGTGGTGGACGCGGTGATGAACGTGAGCGGACATCCGGAGTCGACCGCGAGGTTCTCGAGCCGATCGAGAAAGGGTCGGCGGCTGTCGCGGTCGGGGTATTGCTCGAGGGCGAGTTCGAATACGCCTCCGCCGAGCTCTCCCATACGCGACACCAGCGCGCACACCTCGCTCCAGTCGGCCATGCGACTCGCGACCGGGCGATCATCGGCGGTGGCGTGGCTTTGCGAGCGCGAGGTGCTGAAGCCGATGGCGCCGGCGGCGAGCGCGGCTTCGAGTTCTCTCGTCATGGCCGCGATGTCGTCGTCGTTGGCTGGTCCGTCGTAGGCGCGTTCGCCCATCACATACGTGCGCAACGCGCTGTGGCCGATGTAGCCCGCGTAGTTGATCCCCTTGGGGAGTCGGTCGAGTTCGGCGAAGTAGTCGGCGAAGGTCTCCCATCGCCACTGGATGCCGGCGAGCATCGCCGCCCGCGACATGTCCTCGGCCCGTTCCAGGCTGCGCAGCGCGAGGTCCATCTCGGCTTCTCGGCAGGGCGCGATGGTGAAGCCGCAGTTGCCCATGATCACCGATGTGACCCCGTGGTAGGACGACGACGTGCCGAGGGGATCCCAGCAGACCTGCGCGTCGAAGTGGGTATGGCCGTCGATGAAGCCGGGCGCCACCACCTTGCCCTCGGCATCGATCTCCTCCGCGCCGCGTTCGTTGATGCGTGCGATCGACACGATCGTGCCGTCGGAAATGCCGACGTCGGCTCGATAGCGAGGCATCCCCGTGCCGTCGACCACCGTTCCGCCTCTTATGACGAGGTCCAGAGTCATGGCTTCCCCCTTTTCATCGAGAGTAGTGGCTAGCCGAGGCCGTACAACCGCTCGGCGTTGGTGCCGAGGATCGCTTGCTTGATCCCGGCGTCGGGTGCGGGTGCCGCCCACAGGGCTTCGAGCAGACCGGGAAATCCTGCGTCGGGGTGCGGGTAGTCCGACGCGAAGACCACGCTGTCGGGCGCGAAGTCAGTGGTGTAGGGCAGACACGCATCGTCGGCTTCGGTGCTGATGAAGCATTGACGGCGGAAGTAATCCGTCGGCTTCATCGACAACTCGGTGACGTCGCCGGGCACGTTGTCGGCGTGTTCGTCCATGCGATGCAGCCAGTACGGCGCCCAACCGGAGCCGGACTCGAGGAAGGCGACCCGCAGCGTCGGGTGCCGTTCGAGGGCGCCGTGCGCGATCAGGCTCAGGCACGCCGACATCTGCTCCATCGGGTGGCAGCACATGTGACGGTCGAAGAATCGGTCGAATCGGTCGCGCCCCATCTGTGGGACGCGAACGCTCATGCCTTCGTGCACGGTGACGGCGAGGTCGAGTCCGGTGAGCACTTCATACAGCGGGTCGTAATACCTGTCGCCGAGCAGCCGACCGTTCACCGGGTTGGGACGGACCATCACCGCGACCGCGCCGAGCTCGGCGCGTGCCCGTTCGGCTTCACGACACGCGGTGTCCACATCGAGAAGCGGGAGGACCGCGACGTGCAACAGCCGCTTCGGGTCGAGCGAGCAATAGTCCGCAAGCCATTCGTTGTACGCGCGAGCGAGTGGGTACGCGACGTCGGTGCCCACGCCGTTGGCGAACGGCAGATACAAGAACTTGCTCGGGTACAAGGCGGTGGCGGTGAAGCCTTCGTGGTCGAGCATCTCGATCGTCGAAACGTTGTCGAACCCGCGTGCACGGGCCGACGCGTAGCGGTCGGCGCGGGGCTCATCTGCGAGAACCCATTCGTCGGCGTCGGGGCGATCAACGATGTTGATGCGGTTGACCGACACGTCGGTCACGCTGCGCCACCGCACCGAGATGTTCGACGGCACATAACGATCGAACAGTTCGTCGGATTCCATCACGTGGCCGTCGGCGTCGATGCATGCCATCAACGACCAACAGTAGGTTCTCCGCCATGGCAACGGGAGAGCTACGCGTAGGGTCAGTTGTTTTCGCCGAGCGGTTCGACGAGTTCGTCACGTGGCTCCGCACTGCGGAGGAGATCGGGCTCGACGTCATCGGTCTCGGTGACTCGCAGAATCTGTGGGGCGACCTGTACGTGTCACTCACGCTGGCGGCGATGCACACGAAGACCGCGCGGCTCGGGCCGATGGTGACCAATCCCGTGACCCGCCACCCGGCCGTGGCCGCGGGCGCGATGGCGTCGCTACAGCAGGTGTCCGATGGTCGGATGTTCTTCGGCATCGGCACGGGGGACAGTGCCACGAGCAATCTCGGGCGTCGCCCGTCGACGGTCGCTCACTTCGAGGCGTACTGCCGGGCGGTGAAGGGCCTCGGTGCCGGTGAAGAGGTCGAATGGGACGGCCGCCCCATCCGCATGTCGTGGTCCGCCGACTCCGCTCCTTTGTGGATGGCCGCCGAGGGACCACGCACCCTTCACCTCGCCGGTCAGATCGCCGACGGCGTCATCATCGGTTGCGGACTGACCGACGATGTCGTCCGCGACTGCCAGGCGCGAATTCGCGCCGGTGCAGAGTCGGTCGGGCGCAACTACGACGACATCGAGCTGTGGTGGTACGCGAAGCCGTACCTGGCGGCCACCGAGGAGGAAGGCTGGGCCGCGCTGCGCTGGACCGTCGCCGGCAGCGCGATGCACACGTTCCGCTACGCCGCCGATCAGAAGTTCGTGCCGCCGGAGCTGTTGGGTCCGATCGAACAGCTCCATCGTGAGTTCGCCCACCACACCCACGGCAAGGTGTCCAAAGGCGAGTTCAACTCGGCGCTCGTCGAGCGGTTGGGGCTCACCGAATTTCTCGGAAGACGGTTCACGTTGGCCGGCCCGCCCGCGCGCATCGCCGAGCGCATCGAACACCTGATGTCACTGGGCGCCACGAACCTGATCGTCGCGCAACTCGTACCGGACCGCGCCGGCTTTCTGCGCGAGTTCGATCGTTTGGTCATCCGCCAGTTGCGTTAGAGAAGTCAGATCCAAACCGTTTCGCGTGTCGACACCGAGACGACACTCGACAGATCGACGAACCGCTCGGAGTCTTCAGTGAGCACGCGTCGACTGTCGTCGTTGCGATACGAACCGTTTCGATAGTCGTCGTCGCGGTGAAAGTGCCGCTCCGTGATCGCGTCGAGGGGCGGGGCATCGGGAGTAACCGCATCGACCACGAAATTCTGTATGTAGCGCCAAAGACCAGGGTGCTCCTGCAGCGTCAACGGGCCGTGGTCGTCCGCATACCGCCGGCGGAATTGGGTCGCATCGAGTTCGGGGCGGCGGCGCAGGAGTGAGATCCGCTTGACGCCCGGCGAAGGTTGACCGAGCGGCCAGGTGCGAGGGACGTCTCGTTGAACGACTTCGTCGACGATGTATCCGTGCATCGCCGAGAAGAGATAGGTGCCATCGGCCGTCATGCGCTCTTCGAACTCGTGACTCGCGTAGAGGCGCGCCGGGTCGTTGAGCACGCTCACATCATCGAACCGGAGAAACGCGACGGCGTCTAAGGCCGCCGGTTCGTCGGCAATGTCGGCGGTGTAGAAGGTCTGCAACGGCATCGCCTCGACCGCGAGCGGCGAGTGGACGGTGCCGTAGTGACGCACGAACTCTTCGTACGAGCGTGCCGGATTGCGATACAGGAGGTAGGCGAGCTTCGGCATTCCCACGAACGTAGCAACCAACCAGTCATGGCTGTGGTGAAAGGAGATGAGTGACGATCTCCGCACGCGGGCGCAAGCGGCGATCGGCAGGACCGCTTTGACTCAACTGTCGACGGTGGCGACCGCCGCAAGAATGGCGGCGATGGTGACGTCGGGATGCGAGACCATCGAGACATGCGAGGCCGCGATCTCAGAGATCGTTGCGCCGGCCCGTTCGGCCATGCTGCGTTGCGTCGCCGGGGGGATGACGCGGTCCTCGGTGCCGATCACCGCCCAACTCGGAAGCGACTTCCACGCGGCGGTTTCTGTCGGAGCGACGTTGGCGCCGAGCGCGATGGGGCGCTGGCTGGCGGCGATCAGCCAGCGGTCCGCTTCGGGAAGATCCTGGGCGAAGGACTCGTGCACTGTCGACGGTTTCAGGAACGCCTCGATGTCACCTTCGGGCGCGCCCGGGTAGCCGGCAAGGTCGAGGACGGTCGTGGGGTCGGGGACGGCGAGCGCGGAACCCGAATCGCCGAGGATGGCGAACACACTCTCGCCGACCTCGGGTATGAAGGCGTTGACATACACGAGTGCTTTGACATCGCCCCCGCTCGCGCCGGCGTTGGTGATGGCGACGCCACCATAGGAGTGACCCGCGAGCACAACAGGTCCACTTGTGCGTTGCGTGAGAAACGACGCGAGATAGGCGCTATCGGCAGCAACCCCGCGGAGAAGGTTGGGCGGGGTCAAGACAGTGAAGCCCTGGCCCTGAAGCCCGACCGAGACGGCATTCCAACTCGAACCGTCGGCCCATGCACCGTGGACGAGTACGACGGTGGGCTTCGGCATGGTGTCTCTCCCTGGGGTAGCGGCTCCGCGCGTTTCCAAGTTAACAACGGCAACATTTACGGGGCCGTTAACAGTTGGTTACGGCCCGATGTCGTCGAGTTAGTGTTGGTGCGATGATTGATGTCCTGCAATCGCTTGATACGCATTGCGCCGTGTCATGACCGATCATCAAAAGTTCGCGATCGCCGGAAGCCGTGGTGTCTCACGAGGCGTGGCTATCGCGGGAAGTGCGCGTGTTGTTGACAGTGTCGCGGTCGCGGCCAGCGTGGCAACTGTCGGGAGCGCGGGCGTGGCCGGGAGCGCCGCGACCGCCGGCAGCGTTGCGGTGGCAGGTAGCGCGGCGACGGCCGGGAGTGTTGCGGTCGCGGGAAGCGTGGTCACTGCGGGAAGCGTCGCGGTGGCGGGCAGCTTGCTCACGTTCTTCGGCATCGCCATCCGCAGTTGCATCGCCACGATCGCGTGCATCCGCTGCCGGCGGTGCGTCGCCTGTGTTGCCTGTATCGACTGCGTGGGATGCATCGGATGCATCGGATGTGTCGGCCTGCGCGGCGCGGTGGGTCATCGCAACGTCCGCGCTGCGGCGTGATCGTTGCGCGCTCGCCTTCGCGTTCAATCGTCGGTGATGCCGGCGTCGTGAGCAAGGATCGCGAGTTGCACTCGGTTCGCTCGTTGCAGCTTCGTGAGCAGATGCGAGACATGCGCCTTGACCGTGGCTTCGCTCATGAAGAGCGTGGCGCCGATCTCTGCATTCGATCGTCCCCGGCCCACTTCGGCGAGCACTTCGTGCTCGCGAGGTGAGAGATCGCTGAGGCTTTGGCGGGCCTGATCGCGACGCGGCGCGCCCGAGCTGGCGTTGAAGTGCGAGATCAATCTTCTCGTCACGGATGGCGACAGCATCGACTCGCCGTTTGCGAGGACGCGTACCGCGTTGATGAGCTCGAGTGGAGGCGTGTCCTTCAGCAGGAAACCGTCGGCACCGGCCTGCAACGCGCGAAACACGTAGTCGTCGAGATCGAACGTCGTGAGGATCATGACCGGGGGCTTTGGGCCGAGCGCCCGGACGGCAACGGTGGCCGCCAGGCCGTCGAGACGCGGCATGCGGATGTCCATCAAGACGACATCGGGTTGAGAGCGCTCGATAGCGTCGACTGCTTCGGCACCGTCGTCAGCCTCACCAACGACACTGATGTCTTCGGCGGACTCGAGGATCATTCGTAGGCCCGCCCGCACGAGCGCTTCGTCGTCGATGATCAGAACCCGGATCACGCCGACGCTCCCGCGAGCCAGGGCAACCATGCCGCGACGCGCCAACCACCGTCGGGGCTCGGTCCGGCCTCGAGCGTGCCGCCGACGAGACTGACACGCTCGCGCAGACCGTGTAGCCCTACGCCTGACCCGGGTAGAAGTGCGGCACTGGCGACCGGTCGGCGGTTGACGACTTCGACCGTGAGCCCGTGTTGTTCGTCGCCGGTCAAACTGACACAGGTCGCGGCACCACGAGCGTGCTTGTGCACGTTCGTAAGTCCCTCGAGTACGACCCGGTGTGCGGTACGCGCCATTGCGTCGGGCAACGCAGCCAGCTCGACACGCAGATCGATCTGCATACCGGTGGCGCGTGACGCGTCGACAAGTCGCTCGATATCGGCGCGCTGTGGTTGTGGCGCGAGGTCGGTCTCGTAGCTGTCGCCATCGGCGCGCAAGACACCGAGCACGCCTCGCAACTCTTCCATCGCCTCGCGCGCGGTGCTGCGAATGAGTGCTGCTGCGTCGGTGACTTGCTGAGCGGTGGGCGCGCGCTGAACCTCGAGCGCGCCGGCGTGCATCGCGATGAGCGTCACCTTGTGTGCGAGCACGTCGTGCATCTCGCGCGCGATGCGCGCCCGTTCGCCAAGCTTCGCTTGCTCGGCTCGCAATTCCTGGTCCTCCTCGGCGCGCAGCGCGCGCTCCCGCAACGCGCTGACGAGGTCGCGACGGGCGCCGATGTAGGCGCCAGCGGCCGCGCAGAAGCCGGCCTCGATGAGGCCGAGTGCGACGAACCCGACCCAACTGCTGGAGCTACCGATCGAAGACTTGATGGCAAACGCCGCGGCCACGGCCAGCGTGGTTACCGCCAACACGCGGTCGCGTCGTCGAACCGCAAGCGAGAACAACGCAATGACCAGGGGAACGGCCCCGCTCGTGGCCGCGAAGGTTGCGATCGCGACGATCGTGACGGCAACCGGGTATCGGCGCCGCCACCACAACGCGCCCGTGCCGATGAGACCGGCCGCGAGCACGGCCGACCATACGATCGGCCGCTCGTGCCGCCGGGCCAGCGTCTCGGCGAGCGCCGCCGCCAGCGCAAACAGGATGAACACGACATCGCGGGCGCGTGGGCCGATACGTGTCCACAGGGCCGTGATCCGACTCCGCCATGTGCTCATGGCCTCACACTAGAAACTTCGGCGGGCGCTGCCTTGCGACGAAAGTCGATCGAGGGCTCGAAGAACCTCGACTTTCGTTTGACCGATCGCCTACGTCGGCCCGATGCCTCGGCGCTCTCTGCGGCAGATGCTGGTTGCATGATCAACGCCGAACACCTCCACAAGCGCTACGGCAGCTTTACCGCCGTCGACGACGTCTCCTTCATCTGCCGCCCCGGCACCGTCACTGGCTTTCTCGGCCCGAACGGTGCGGGCAAGTCGACCACCCTTCGCATGATGACAGGTCTCACGTCGCCATCGGGTGGCCATGTCACCATCGACGGCCTCCCATATGCCGCGCACCGGAACCCCGGGCGCCTGATCGGCGTGATGCTCGACGCGTCCGCGCAGCATCCGGGGCGTACCGGCATCGAGACACTGCGCCTCACGGCGCGCTTGCTCGGCGTCCCCCGTGCACGCGCGACCGAGATGCTCGAGCGCGTCGGTCTCGCCGATGCCGCCAAGCGGCTCGTCGGTCGCTATTCGCTCGGGATGCGCCAACGCCTGGGCATCGCCAACGCGCTCATGGGCGATCCCGCAGTGCTCATCCTCGACGAGCCGGCCAACGGTATGGACCCCGAAGGCATTCGGTGGATGCGCCACCTGCTCCACGATTTTGCGGAGCGCGGTGGGACCGTGTTGTTGTCGAGCCATCTCCTCGCCGAGGTGCAGGCGACCGTCAACCGTCTCGTCGTCATCAACAAGGGACGCGTCGTCGCCGACGACAGCCTCGACGTGTTGCTCGCCGGGCACGGCTCGGTTGTACGCGGCCTCGATACGTCGGGCCTCGCCCGCGTGCTACAGCGCGCCGGCTTCACGGTGCAGCCCGACACCGACGGCGGGTTGCGCGTTGCTGCTAGTGCCGAAGACGTCGGCCG
The DNA here is from genome assembly GCA_039934635.1 of Acidimicrobiales bacterium. Classification (GTDB taxonomy): domain Bacteria; phylum Actinomycetota; class Acidimicrobiia; order Acidimicrobiales; family WLNW01; genus DATLFA01. Next base: position 5,862 of record JBDTLT010000019.1, on the reverse strand, counting down.
AGTCGTGGCGGCGACCGGCCAAGTGATCACGGAGCTCCGTGAGAACAGCACCGGCGTCGAGGATCTCTACTTCCGACTCACGAGCGACGACTTCGTCGCCGTGGCCTGACCATCACACACTTCAAAAACAGGACCCGATCACCATGACCACCACTACGTATCCGCTCACGCCCGTCACCGCCGAACAAAACCCGCTGCGGTTTTCGACGCTGACGTCTGTCGAGCTTCGCAAGATGACCGACACCCGCAGCGGGCGATGGCTGCTGGCGTCGATCCTCGCTCTCGTCACCGCCGTGCTCGCATGGAAGGTTGCGCACCCGTCGATCGAGGTGTCGTTTCACAACTATGGCGGCGGGGTCGCGACCATCGTCGCGTTCCTCGCGCCGATCATCGGCCTCCTTGCCATGACATCGGAGTGGACACAGCGCACGGCACTGACAACGTTCACGCTCGCACCTCGTCGCGGACCGGTGATTGCGGCGAAGTACGTCGCGTCGGTGATCCTGTCACTCGGCGTGCTCGCGATCGCTCTACTACTCGCGGGCGCCTTCGCCATCGTCGGCGGTGCGATCCATGGAAATGGAAGTTTCGGCACGATGCCCTCCGATGTGCGCAGTTTCGTCATCATCGTCGCTCTTCAGGTCACGATGGCGGCCGCCTTCGGACTCGTTGCAGGACAGACTCCGGTTGCCATCACCACCTTCCTCGTCGCGCCGACGGCGTGGGCGGCGCTGTCGTCGGGCGTGTTGAAGAGCGCCTCGCCGTGGTTCGACGTGTTCAGCGCCTATGACCGACTGTCGTCGACGCAACCGCTCGCGCATGTCGGTCAGACCCTCACCGCGGTCGCTCTGTGGGTCGTGGTGCCGACCGCGCTCGGTATCGCACGCAGCTTGCGCCGCGAGGTCAAGTAGTGACACTGCGGCGAGATGCTTGGAGCCTTCGGTGAGCACGCTGACAGCGGTGACCGCACGATTCCCCGAACTCGCGTACCGTCTTCGGGTGCCGTCATTTCGCCGCAGCACCGAGCCCGTGTTGGGCACGCGTCTCACGCTGCGAGTCGATGCCGCGGACGAACAAATGGCCGAGGTCACGTTCGCAGCGGTGCTCGCCGAGGCGGACCGCCTCGAAGCGGCATTGTCGGCGTACCGACCCGAGTCCGCATTCGCCGCCTGGCGTCGCGGAGAACTCGTCGATCCTGGGCCAGACGTGGTTGCGGTACTCGCGCTGGCCGCTCATTGGCACGAGAAGACGAGTGGTGCGTTCTCGCCTCGGCTCGGCGCGCTGATGCGGCGATGGGCGCGGGCCGAGCGCGAGCAACGTGTGCCGAGCGCAGAAGAGATGGCAGATCTCGCCTCGCACGCGTCGCGACTACCGTTCGTGGTCGATGACTCACGCGTTTTCGCCATCGGCGACTGCCGCGACGTCGATGTGCACGGTGTCGCAAAGGGATGGGTTATCGATCGGATGGTGGGGGCCGCACTTCGCACGGCCGGTGTCGCGGGCGTCGTTGTCGACGTCGGTGGCGACCTGCGCCATGCGGCTCGTGACGTTGCGTCACGAGCGACCGTCGCGATCGAAGACCCGTTCGCTCTGGCGGACAATGCGCCGCCCTTGACGGTCGTGACCATCGCGAATCGCGCGGTGGCGACGAGCGGAGGTGGCCGTCGTGGGTGGAACGTCGCCGGCCGATGGTATGGGCACCTGCTCGATCCGCGCTCGGGCTGGCCGCTGGCGACACCCCGCAGCGCCACTGTGGTCGCTTCTACAGCAGCCGACGCCGACGCACTCGCGTCCGCGGCTGCGGTCGTCGGTGAACAGATATCGACGATCGAACCGGCGTGCGCGGCACTCGTGGTGGACGAGCAGGGCGAGGTATGGCGCAGTGACTCGTGGGCGAACTCGGTGGACGAGCTTTAGCGCGCCACCGCGTAGAGGACGATCACGGTGAGAAGCGACCAGACACCGAGCGTGACCATTGCGCTGCGCCGGCGCTTGCGCTGGAACAGTTGTATCGCGATGCCGGTGGCGGCGACGACGAGCAGCAGGATCGCCGAAGCATCGATGACCCAACCCCAGGAACCGCCGGTGTCGCGGCCCTTGTGGATGTCGTTCATGACGGCGAGGAGATCGCCTTGCGTGATCGTCACGATGAGTGATGAATCCGTCGCGGAAAAGGTTGCGCTCGCGCTGTATCCCGGGCCGGCGTAGTCGATGTGGCCCGCCCCGTTTGCGGTGCCGTAGTTCTTCACTTTGCCCGACACGCCGTAGGTGTCGCGCACGTACTCCGAGATCGCCAGGTAGTCGACGGTTCCGCCGGCATCGATTGCGCCCGCGGGCAGCACCCCGGTCTCGGTCGTCGTCTTCGTCGAGCCAAGGGACCACGTCGGGTGGTGCAGCGTGAGACCCGTCGCAGCAAAGAAGGCGACGATCAGCATGCAGCCCATCGACACGTAGACGTGGAAGACGCGTGACCAACGGCCCAACTGTGCCGTTCTCGGACTGCGACGGCGTGGCGGCGCGGTAGCCGCGATCGCTCTGTTTGTGTCCATCATCGCGACATGCTCACGCAATGCTCATCGTCGCGCTCGACAGCTCGCCGCTGCCTGGGATTGTCCCCTTCCCAGGGGTGCCGAGGGTGACCGGGCCATGTGTCACCGAGTGAGGGCCGTGCTCGCGTGCGGCTTCGATCCACAGCGTGTGGGGACCTTGCAGCGTCTTGCCGTCCAGTCCCTTGCCGTTCCACTGGAACGAGTACGCGCCTGCGGAGCGAGTCGCACCACTCACGGCATCGAGCTGGGACGTGGTGACTTTGGCGGACGCGGCGGCCCACTCGGTCAACTCGCGCAGGTACTTCGACTCACGCGCGAGGTACACGACCCCGATCAGACCGACGAGCGACGAAGCTGCGTCTTCTACCCACGCCGCGATGAATGGATTGTTGACCCGGCCGGCGTCTGACGCGGTGTAGGTGAACGACAGAGAAACCAAGCCGTTTGCCGCGGTGCTGCTTGGCGCAGTTGACGACGAGCTTGGGGTGCCGCTGGAGCGCGACGTTGACGAAGTAGACGACGTCGAAGGCGGCGGCGCCGCCGATCCGCCGGCGGTCGTCGATTGGCCGAAAGCGCTTTTATCGCCGTTATCGCCACACGCCGTGAGGAATGCGCTCGCGAAGAGCGCGCCGGTTGCCGCAAGGCCCGTGCGCAGTACGGCTCGGCGTGTTGCCTCCTCGAACAACGGGAGGTCCATCGGTCGGTCCTTTCGCTTCGCCACCACCATGGCCGAGCGGGCCGGGGGTGACATCGTCGACTGCGGTGCGGTCTCGGGTCCCATCGCTGTTCAGACGCGCCCGCGCTCGAGCCCCAACTGTAGGGAGCAATGCTCGGGCGACGGTCAATTGTTGGGTAAGAAGTTCGTGAGGAAACGTCAGCATGATGGCTGAAACGATGCTTCCCTGATCGTGCGGCGCTACCCGATAGCGCTCACGCGTAGCGACGCGAGATGTCGGGCGATTGACTGCACGACGTGTTGTGCTTCGTTTCGGTCGCGCGCGTACGAGCCGAGGGGCACCGATATGTGGGTCGCCCCGGCGTCGACCAGTGACGTCGCGTATGCCACGAGCGCATCGATCTGATCGTCGAGTGAATCGATCGACGGGGTGAGCCGTGCGCGCGATGGCACCATCGCGCGTACCGGAACGGCGTCGGCGTCGCGCCCGATCTCGGCGCACGCGTCGTGGAGCAGGACCATCGAACGCGCCACGTCTTCTGGGGTCGCTGCGGTATTGAAGATCCAACCATCGCCGAGGAGCGCGACACGCCTCGCTTGCACGCGACCTGGCCAACCACCGATCCAGATGGGGACGCCCGACGCACGGTATGGCCCGGGTCGCGAGTACGCGCCGTCGAACGACGTCCATCTGCCGTGATACGACGCCGGCGCGTCGCGCCACAGCGCGCGGCATACGTGAATGGTCTCTTCGAGGCGGGCCCAGCGTTCGTCCAACGACACGCCCACCGCAGCGAACTCACCTTCGAACCATCCCGATCCCAATCCGAGATCGAAGCGTCCGCACGACAACACGTCGAGAGTCGCCACTGTCTTCGCCAGCACGACCGGGTTGCGCAACGCCGCGAGGAGCACACTCGTACCCAAACGGATGGTGCTCGTGCACGATGCGGCGGCGGCCAGCAAAGTGAGCGGCTCGAGCAAAGGCTTGTCGGGAGGCGGGAGAGGTTCGCCTCCGTTCGGATGGACGATCCCGGCACCGGCGACGATTCGATCGCCGACCGCGAGCTGATCGACGCCCCATGACTCGAGCGTGTTCGCAAAGGCGGGCAGCCGGTCGAGGCTCGGTACCAGGTGGGGGCAGAGGTCGGGGGTCAGCCCGACGACCAGCTGTGGCCGATCGACCGCCACGAGTCGACGACGAACGGCGAATCCACCAGGGCCGCGCGGGGAGTCACTCACCGCCGGATCCTCGCGCATCGTTGGGCCGCAGGTGTCGCCGGAAGAAGTCGTCGCATCGCGCCATGGTCGCCTCGTAGACGCGGGGGTTCGCCCCGGGGTACATCTCCATGTGATCCGACGTGTCGACGAACTCCAACTCGGCATCGTGCGCTGCTTTCGCGTAGAGGCTCACCGCCTCGGAGCGGGGAAACATTGCGTCGTCGGCCGCGTGAATGATCAGTAGCGGGCGCGGCGCGATCGCACTCACCACATCCTCGGGCCGGCAGGCCAACAACGCGCGAACCGAGTCGATCGAGAGCTCGAATGAATTGGGCGGCGCCGTGCCAACCGGGTGCGTGCCGAGCAGATGGGCGGCATTGACGGTCTTTGCATCGGTTGTGCGGATCTGTTGCCACGCCTCGATACCGAGCACGAGCGCGGTTCGCCGGCTGAAGTCACCGAAACCCGAGAAACAGATCGTCGCCGCGACGCGGGCATCGGCGGCCGCGGCCATCACCGCGAAGGCTGCGCCGAGGCCTCGCCCGAGAATGCCGATCTTGTCGGTCTCGACCTCGACGCGCTCCTGGAGGTAGGTGATCGCGGCCCGCAAATCCTCGACTATTTGCAGTGGGAACAGGCCGCGGGGCGATGGATCGCCGACGCAACCGCGCCAATCGAACGTGAGCACCGCGTAGCCGCGATCGCAGAGCCATTGCGACATCTCGAAGTCGGTGGATCGACGCGAGCCGGTTGCGTGGCAGAGCACGATCGCGGGAACGCGTTCATCGCCACGACGCTCCGGTAGGAAGAGATCACCGGGAAGTTTCTCGCCCGAGCTCTCCACAACGACTGCCTCACGCACGCTGCGTTCCTGACCTCGAGTAGCGTGTGCTCGTCATTCGTTCGAGAGCTCTTGTAGGCATATGCGTATGCCGAACATCTCGTCGAACAACGCCTGCTTGATAGCGAACCCGCCGCTCGCGTCGTCGGACAATTGCCGATCGTCGACGTCATCGGCGCCGATGTCTTCTTGGAACGCCAAGGTCGCTCCGTAGGCCGAATACCGCGCAACTGCGCTGGCCAGATTCTCTACGTTGTAGACGACGCTGTAGACACCTTCACCCTTTTGTTCGAGGAAGTCACGAGCGGATTGCACGAGCGAGCCTTCGTTGTATGTGGGAGCCATGATCTCGATGCCTCCCTCCCACGAGATCATCACGTGGATACCGAGGTCGGGCAGATCGAGGTCTTGCAGCTCGAGGCCGAGCGCCTTCTCCCAGAGCTCCCTGACCGGTGCCATGCTCTCGGGCTTGATGCACCACACGACATGGTGGACACAATTGACGCCTTCAGCCATCGTGGCCTCGCTTTCTCGCGCTAACAGCCCGCTGTCTTAGCCGAACGAAACGACGCGGG
>JBDTLT010000018.1:0-46036 GCA_039934635.1 Acidimicrobiales bacterium | reverse complement strand
GGCCACGACCACGAGAAGGCCGACGAACCAGCCCTGCAGCGAAGCCGAGTCTCGGGTGCTGGCGAGGCGACTGCCGACGACGACGCCGAGCAGGCTTGCGACGGTGAAAGGGATGACGGTCCCCCATTCGACGGAGCCGGCCTGCAGTCGGGTGCTGAGCGCGACGACGGAGTTGATGGTGATGACGAGCAGTGATGTGCCGACCGCTTCGGGCATGGTGAACCCGAGGGCGAGGACCAGAGCGGGAACGATGACAAAGCCACCGCCGACACCAAAGAAGCCGGTGAGGAGTCCGACAATCGTTCCGGCGACGGCGACCTTTGCGATCGTGATCGGGTTGATGCCGATGGTCGACGCGACGGGTGCGACCGCGGCGCTGAGCGAGCGGAGGATCGGCGCGGGAGTGCTTCTCAGGCGTCGCCACATCGCGTATGCCGCGACCATCATGAGACCGGAGAACGCGAGCAGCAGCAGGTTCGGGTCGGCGGCCTTGTTCCAGTGCGAGCCGAGGAGTGAACCGCCGATCCCGGCGAGGCCGAAGATGGTTCCGGCTCCGAAGCGGACCCGGTGAGCGCGCCAGTGCGGAACAATGCCGAACACTGCGGTGATCGAGACGAGTACGAGCGACGTGGTCGTCGCGTGCTTAGGGGTCTGGCCGGCCGCGTAGACGAGGGCGGGAACCGCGAGGATCGAACCGCCTCCGCCGAGGGCGCCCAGTGAGATACCGATCAGGAACCCGAGAGGTGAGGCGAGGAGCGCACGCATCGCAACGGCTCAGATGACGGCGCCGGGGCGCCCTGTGTCGTCGACTATCGGATAGCCCGCGTGAGCCCAGGCCTGCATGCCACCGGTCATGTTCACCGCGTCGAAACCATGCTGGCGCAGCCACGCGGTGACCCGGCCAGAGCGGTTGCCCGACCTACACGCGCACACGATGCGTCGCGCTCGATCGAGTTCACCGACGCGCGTCGGCACATCGCTCATCGGAATGTGGACCGCAGTCGGTGCGTGTCCCCTTGCCCACTCGTCGTCCTCGCGGACGTCGAGCAACAGAATGTCCGCGACGGTCATCGACGCGGTGTCGACACCGACGGCGGGGAGCGAGTTCGATCGTTCCATCACTGGGCTCCGTTCGAAGTGGATACGAGTTGCCCGGGGGCACTGGCGATCCACGCGTTGTACCCACCGAGAAGATCGGATACGTCCTCGAAACCATGGGACCGAAGCAGGCTCGACGCGATTGCGGACCGATAGCCGCCGGCGCAGTAGAGCACCGTGGGCGCCGTCGGGTCGAGGCTGTCGATGCTCGAGAGCAACGCAGGCAGGCTGATGTTGTGGGCACCGGGAACACTGCCCGATGCCACCTCACCGGGGTTGCGCACATCGATCAAGACGAGCCCGGGCACGGATCTGAGTCGCTCCCTGAGCGTCGCGGCCGACAGCCGCGAGAGCGGCTCGTTGTGCTCGGGACGAGCCATGAACGCCGCGATCGGATCCGCAAGCGCCCCGAGTACACGATCGAACCCGATGCGGGCCAACCGCATCTTCGCTTCGGCCTCGTGGCCCGGATCGGTCACCAACACGATTGGGGTGTCGGGCCGCATGACCTCACCCGCGTATTCGGCGAAGCGACCGCCCAGGCCGACGTTGACCGAGCCTCGCAGATGGCCAGTGGCGAATGCCACGTCATCACGGGCATCGAGCACGATCGCACCTTCACGCTGATGTGCCAACACCTGATCGATGGTGAGTGACGCGACCCTCGTATCGTCGGCGAGGAGATCTCGAATCTCGCGGTTCCGATTCGCGGCGAACGCGAAGTACAGCGGCGCCACTGACTGACCCTGCGTGACGGCCTCGACGAAGTCGTCCTCGCTCATCGGCGCGAGCGCGTAGTTCGTACGCCGCTGCTCCCCGATCGTGGACACGGTCTCGGTCGACAGGTTCTTCCCACACGCCGATCCGGCGCCGTGCGCGGGGTACACCTTGGTCGTGTCTGGAAGCGTCAACAGCCGTTCGTGTAGCGAGTGATACAGACTCCGGGCCAACTCATCGGCCGTAACTCCAACCGACGCCAACAAGTCCGGGCGACCGACATCGCCGATGAACAATGTGTCGCCCGTGAGCACCCCATACGGTTGCCCGATCGCACCGTCGGAATAGACGACGATGCTGATCGACTCGGGCGTGTGGCCCGGTGTCTCGCGCACTTCGAGTACGACATCACCGAGGCGGATCTGCTCGCCATCACGGAACGTCTCGATCGGGAACTCGACTCGACCGGCGGCCGCGCTGCCGTAGCCAATCGCGGCACCGGTACGCGAGGCCAATTCGAGATGACCCGACAAGAAGTCTGCGTGGAAATGCGTCTCGAGCACCTTCACGATGGTCAGGCCGTGCGCTTGCGCATCGGCGAGATACTCGGCCACATCTCGTTGCGGGTCGACCACCACCGCGCGCCCCGTCGTGGTGTCGCCGATCAGGTAACTCGCGTGCGAAAGACAGCCCAGATAGTACTGGCGAAAGAACATGACCAATCGTCCTCCTGTGGAACGGATCAACTGTTTCAACTATACCCCCTGGGGTATTATTCCGGGAGGGCCGATAACGGTTGTCGCCAGTGACTTGATACCCTATGGGGTATGTGTAGACAGACGACATGTCCAATGTGCAAGAAGCCGACCTGGGCGGGTTGCGGAGCCCACGTCGAACAGGTTCTCCGTGACGTGCCCCGCGCCGAACGTTGCCACTGCGATGCTTCGGCGAAAAGTTCGCCGCGCAAGACGTGGCTTCAGCGCCGACGCGAAGCTCGATAGCACGCGCCGGCCCGATCGCACACCTAGGGTTGCTGCGATCCCGCTCGGAGCTACCGCGTGGGTCTGGGGGGTTGGCTATGCCGCGTTGGACGCGCGACGAGATCGAAGAGCAGTGGGCGCACTATCAAAAGGTCGCCCGCCGCTGTGGGCCGGCGGGTGACTGGGACGAGTTCGTCGATCTCTATACCGAAGACGCGGTGATGATCGTGTCGGGCGCGGGCAAGATCGGTGGCCGCGAGGCGATGCGCCGTTGGTACCGCGAGGCTTTCGCGACAGAGCCCATGCGGTCACTCGCGTACTACCCCGTCGAGTGGTACATGATCGATGAGTACCGTGGCTGGGTCAGTTGCGAATTCAAGAATCGCATGTCCGACCCCGGTGACGGCAGCGTGCACGAGTTCTCGTGTTTCAGCTTGCTGAAATACGCCGGCGACGGACAATGGTCCTACGAAGAGGACAAGCTCGACCCCGCCGAGATGGAAGCCGTCCTGACCGGTTGGTACGCGGCCAAGGCGCGACTGCAATCCACAGAGTGAGCGTCGATCGCGTGCGTTGACGGCGGCACGGCGTCAACGCTTGTCGGCGGAGATCAACCACACTGCCGAGCGGAAGACCACCCCGTCGGTGGCCTCGTGTTCGACGATCACTTGCTGCAGTGTCGCAAGCGCGCGGGTCTGAGCGGGTTCATCGAGACCGTGGAGCAGCCCGCGCACGATGCCGGTGCGGCGAGCGAACGCGAATGCATCGTCGGCATCCTCGCCGATCCAGAACGGTCCGTCGAAAGGCTCGATCTCTACGTTGCCGAGACCCGCGTTCGCGAGCACGGCGCGCACGCCATCGGGGTCGGCCAAACCGAGCGGCCCCGGCCCACCCATCGGCGGGGACGGCAGCATGCGACCGAGCGCGAGCGCGCTGCGCAGTGCGGAGATCCATTCGTTGTTGTCGACGTCCTGCCACGCGACCATCGCCAGCCGTCCACCTTGGCGCACGGCACCCGCGATGTTGGTAAATGCCGCTTGGCGATCCGCGAAGAACATCGCGCCGAAGCGACTGACGACGACGTCGAAGCGTTCGGACCCGAAGTCGTGCACTTGTGCATCGACTTGCTCGAAGCGGGTGTTGCCGAGACCCTCCGCCGCCGATCGCTCACGGGCCCGCTCGAGCATCCGTGACGACAGATCGACGCCGAGTGCCGACCCATCGCCGGCGATGCGTGCCGCGGCGCGGGTCGTCTCACCATTGCCACATCCGACATCGAGCACGACCGAAGCACGCGTGATTGCGGCGCGGTCGAGCAGCGGCCCGTGGTAGCCCGCGACGGCACGGTCATAGCGCTGCCAGTCGGTCGCCCAATCGTCGCCTTCGTCGCCGTCCCACGCCGCGGCCATGTCGACGTTCGCGATCACGTTCGCCATCGCGCACCCTCTTGGTTTGGCGCCTCTCGAGAATTCGTCGGAACTATAGCGCCGCCCGCCCATATATCTTGACAGGTATATACGTATCTGGTTATATGAACCCATGCCGGTCGACGTCTTCACCGTGCTCGCGGAACCGACCCGCCGGCGCATCCTCGACGAGCTCCGGCGCGAGGAATGCAGCGTCAACGGTTTGGTGCACACGCTCTCGGTGAGCCAACCGGCGGTCTCCAAGCATCTCAAGGTGTTGCGCGACGCCGGTTTCGTGTCGGTTCGCACTGCGGCACAACAACGCATCTATTCGGTCGACACGCGCCCACTCGAAGCGCTCGACGACTGGCTCGCGCCGTATCGCCAGATGTGGTCCGACCGCCTCGACGCGCTCGAACGTCATCTCGACAGTCAGGAGTGAACATGAACGCAGAGGAGTTCGAACCGGGCCCGCTCGCGGACGTGGAATATCGCACGGATGGCAAGCGCGCCACCCTGGTCTTCGTGCGCCAACTCCGTCACCCACCGACGAAGGTATGGGCCGCGTTGACCGACCCCGCGCGGTTGCGGCAATGGTCGCCATTCGTGTCGGACCGCAACCTCGCGACTGTGGGCGAGGCCACGCTCACCATGATCGACGGGCAGGACACGACGCTCCCGGCAAAGGTGCTACGCAGCGAACCGCCGACTCTTCTCGAGTACACGTGGGGTGAAGACGTTCTGCGTTGGCAACTCGAGAGCATCGAGCAGGGAACGAGGCTCACGCTGCATCACACGACCGACGATCCCACGATGGTGGCAAAGGCTGCGGCCGGTTGGCATATCTGTCTCGTTGTCGCTGAACGCCTACTCGACGGGCACCCGATCGGGCCCATCGTCGGCGAGAACGCGATGAAGTGCGGATGGCAGGACCTGCATGACGCGTACGCACAAGTGCTGACGACGGCGAAGACCTAGCGGGCGCGCATGCGATTGTTGCGCGCGTTGTGCTCGACCTCGGCAAGACCGAGATGCTCCATCAACGGCGGAACGTACATGCCGAAGCGTCCCCGCAAACCCTTCTTGAGCCCGTACCACCCACCGATGGGGTTGTCGGTCGAGCGTCCCCACGCCTCGACGGTGCCCGCCTTTGCCGGCTTTTGTTCGTCGGCCGAGCCGAGGTCCATCCAATCGCCGTGCGCGACGAGCATCTTGTGGAGATCGTCGAGGCAGCGGGCGTCGTACGACAACACGGTCTTGCCGACGGTGCACACGATCACGTCGACACCTTCACGCGTGTCGCGATGCATCGTGTAGTCCGAGCTGAGCGGGGGTGTCTTGAGTTGCCACGGATCGGCCGGCGTGCCCGAGCCACCGCTGATCGACGTGTCGGGCATGCCGGCCTCCCTGGGAAGAATTCGCGAGATATCTTGCCGCGCCGCGATGAGTTCTGCGACCGCAAGCGGTCCAACCTGGCGATCGCACCACCCGCGAATCGCAACTGACCCGAGGAGAATCCCGTGCCGCTACGTGAATCAGCCCCGATCGGCGCCCCGTGCTGGATCGACCTCTACACGTCCGATACCGACAAGGCCTGCGAGTTCTACGGCCACCTCTTCGGATGGATATCCGAGAGCGCCGGCGAAGAGTTCGGCGGGTACATCAACTTCTCGAAAGACGGACATCAGGTCGCAGGTTGTATGAAGAACGACGGCACAACCGGCATGCCCGACGTGTGGTCCGTGTATCTCGCAACCGACAACGCCACAGCGACGATCGATGCCGCAACCGCGCACGGCGCTCAGGTCATCGTCCCCGCCATGGACGTGGCGGATCTAGGCACGATGGCCGTGCTCGTCGACGCCGGGCAAGCCGCGATCGGCTTGTGGCAACCGGGCCTGCACAAGGGCTTCGGCATCCTCGCCGAGCCGGGTACGCCCAATTGGTTCGAGTTGCACACGCGCGACTACGACGCAGCGGTCGACTTCTATCGCGACGTCTTCAAGTGGGACACGCACACGATGAGTGACACTGCCGACTTCCGCTACACGACGCTCGGTGAAGGAGATGGCGCGATGGCGGGCATCATGGATGCCAAGGCATTCCTGCCCGACGGCGTCCCGGCCAATTGGCAGATCTACTTCGGCGTCACCGATGCCGACACGGCGTTGGCGCAGATCGTCGCCCTGGGTGGTGCGATCATTCTCGACGCCGAGGACACGCCCTTCGGACGCTTGGCGCAGGCCGCCGACCCCACGGGTGCCGTATTCAAGATCGTTCAGCCGTAACTCGCCGCGATCAAATCTCAAGACGGAGGCAACCATGGGCTCGACAACCGGAGGCGCACTTCTCGTCGGCACGCGCAAAGGCGTGTTCACGATGACGGGCGATGCCGCGCGCGAAAAGTGGACGATCAGCGATCCGATGTTCCTGGGACACATCGCGCAACACGTGGTCCTCGATCCGCGAGAGGGCCCGAGCGGCCCTCGCGAGAGCGGGAAGCCTGGCCAACGCATGGTCCTCGCGACGCGCACGGGGCACCTCGGCCCGACGGTCTTTCATTCGGATGACCTCGGCGCCACGTGGACCGAGGCGACCCGGCCACCCGCGTTCCGCGCCGGCGACCAGTTCCAACGCAGCGTGCAGTCGGTGTTCTGGCTGACGCCGGGACACGCCGACGAGCCTGGCGTTTGGTACGCGGGCGCGACGCCGCAAGGGTTGTTCGTGAGCCGCGACGGCGGCGCCACGTGGGACCCGATGGACGGTTGGAACGACCATCCGATGTGGGCGACGTGGGCAGAGTGGCCCGAGCAGAACACGCCCGACGGGTCGATGCTGCACTCGATCATCATCGACCCGCGCGATGCCGCGCACATGTACATCGCGCTGTCGTCGGGCGGTGTCTTCGAGACCACCGACCGAGGCCAAGACTGGCGACCGCTCAACGCCGGTTGCGAGATTGCGTTTCTGCCCGAGACCGAGCCCGAGTTCGGCCACGACCCGCATTGCGTGCGGCTCCATCCGCTGCAGCCCGATCGCCTCTACCAGCAGAACCACTGCGGCATCTACCGCATGGATCGTGACGACGCGCGCTGGGTTCGCATCGGCGACAACATGCCGTCCGACGTCGGCGACATCGGCTTCCCGATCGAATTGCATCCGCGCGACCCGGACACCGCGTGGGTCTTCCCGATGGACGGCACCGATGTGTGGCCGCGCACGAGCCCCGGCGGCCATCCCGCGGTGTATCGCACCCGCGACGCCGGCGAGACATGGACTCGCTGCGACAACGGGCTGCCGGCGACGGCATGGTTCACCGTCAAGCGCCAGGCAATGACCGTCGATCACGAGCCGACGATCGGTATCTACTTTGGTACCACGAGCGGGGAGATCTGGTCGAGCACCGACGAAGGCGCGACGTGGCAGTGCATCGCCGCGCACTTGCCCGAGATCTACTCGCTCGAGTACGCGTCGGTGTCATGAACGTGCGCATCCCGACGCCGCTGCGCTCGTACACCGCGCAAGCGGCGGTGGTCTCGGCTGCGGGCGCCACGGTCGACGAAGTGCTCGTCGATCTCAACCGGCAATATCCAGGGCTGCGCTTTCGCGTCGTCGACGAGCAAGGCCGGCTGCGCACCCACATGAAGGTGTTCGTCAACATGGACCTCGTGCGCGACCTGACGACTGCTGTGGCCGCCGATGACGAAGTCACGCTGATGCAGGCGTTGTCCGGCGGATAGCATCAGCGCGCCACGGCATAGCCGCCGTCCGCGACGATCATCTGACCGGTGACGTAGCTACTCGCATCCGACACGAGCAAGAGCGCAGGGCCGACCATCTCGTCGGGATGCGCAACTCGCTTGAGATAGCTGAGGTCGGCCATGCGTTCGACCGTGCCCGGGCCACCGCTGCGCGTCATGTCGGTGTCGACGGTGCCGGGCACCAACGCGTTGACGCGGATGCCGTCGGCGGCCCATTCGGCCGCCATGTTGCGAGTGAACGCCAACAATGCGGCTTTCGCCCCGGAGTACATCGCCATGCTCGGCGAGTAGGTGATGCCACCGACGGAGAGCACATTGAGCACCGCGGCATGCCGGCTTTGGACCAGGTGCGGGTAGGCAGCCTTGGTCAGGAACACCGGTCCGCGCAGATTGACCGCATACGACTTCTCCCACGCCTCGAGTGTGATGCCGGCGATGGGCTGCGTCATACCGTTGGCGGCGTTGTTGACGACGATGTCGAGTTGACCGAACCGTTCGACACTACGCGCGACGAGCCCTTCGAGTGCGTCGACATCACCCATGTGCACGGGAATCGCGAGCGCCTGGCCACCGAGCTCGGTGAGTGCGGTTTCGGTTTCGGCGCAGGCGTCTGCTTTACGGCTCGCGACCACCACATTCGCTCCCGCGAGGATGAGACCTTCGGCGATCGCCCTGCCGATACCTCGCGTACCGCCGGTGACGATCGCGACGCGACCCCGCAGATCGAACAACGATCGGAACTTGCTCGCGTCCACTCGTTTCCTTCCGTCAGCAGCCAGTTGACACTAGAAGAGTGCGAACGAGCGTGTCCTCGAGCCACTCGGCGTATTGGTCGGTCGTCCAGCCCTGTACATCGCAGAGCATGCGCGCGACGTCAGGGCTCGCGACCGCCCAGATGATCTGACCCGCGCGGTCCACATCGACGCGCAGCGGGCCATGCGCCGCGATCCACGCCGCGGCCTGGCTCATATTGCGCAGGCGGTATGCATCCATCTGCGCAAACACCGCCGCCATCTCGGGCTCGACCGCCGAGGCGGTGCGCATGATCTCGTAGACGGGACGCACCCGTTCGGAGATCGCCGCGATATCGCGAGCGAATGCGCGGATCTGTTGTCGTTGGTCGGGTTGGTCACGTACCGCGTGTGCTTCGGCGCGATCGAGCACGCTGCCGTCGCCCGCGGGCGCCAGTCGCACGTCGATCAATGCGGTCAGCACGCGGGCCTTGTTTCCGAACGTCGCGTACACCGTGTCGGCCGCGACGCCCGCTCGCTCGGCGATCGCCGCGATGGTCGTGCGGGCGTACCCGTTCGCGGCGAAGAGCGCACCGGCTGCCTCGAGAATGCGGGCGCGGGTCTGGGCCGCTTGTTCCTGGCGCACCGCCGACGAGTACGCACGCTTCTTGACAGGGGCCACGGTCTGGTCCTATATTCATCCGAGTATTACTAGTATCAATCTAGCCGCTATCGGATGATAGCGATCGGAGCCCGTCGTGACCGAGCTACTGACCCTGGCGCCACCCCCCGAGGCCATCGGCGCCATGCTGCAAATCCCGCGGACCCAGATCACGCCCACCATCCTTGCGACCCAGCAAGGCCCCGACGGCCACCTCGGCCCCGAGGACGCGGGCGCCATCCTCGTGCTGCAGGCGACGTTCGCCGACGCCGGGGGGGCGCAGAAATTCTGGGCGGCCGCCGTACCGCTCATGGAATTGCTGGCGAGCGCGCCCGGCTTCATCCGTCGCTTCAGCTTCCCCGACGGGCCGAGCATCACGTTGATTGCGCTGTGGCGCAGTGCCGACGCAGCCAAGGCATTCGCCGCCAGCGCACCCCATGCCGCCGCCGTGCGGGAGCTGTACCGCCATCGGTGGCAATACAGCCACTTCTCCGCACTGTGGGAGATGACCTCCAACCATGGTCGCCTCATCTTTTGCGACCGGTGCGACGCCATCACCGCCGCGTCGGCCGGCGTCTGCAGCGGCTGCGCCACCCCCCTCGTCGACGTCCACCGCTGAAGCGCCGCCCCGCCCCCCGTTCAACCGCGTTCTGTTGGTGCTCTCTACGTGTATATGGGTGTAGAACACCAACAGAACGGGCAGGAGTTCGTCGGGGGAGGCACCATGACCGTCACACAGGCCACCGAGCGGTACACCGTCATCACGGCGGACAGTCACTGTGGGGGCTCGCACGCCCAGTACCGCGAGTACCTCGATCCGAAGTACCGCGACGATTTCGACGCGTGGCGCGGCAAGTACAAGAACCCGTTCAAAGACCTGCGCGACAACCGGCGCATGCGCAACTGGGACAGCGAGGTTCGCTGGGAGCAACAAGAGTCCGACGGGGTCGTGGCCGAAGTGCTGTTCCCCAACACGGTGCCCCCGTTCTTCCCGAGCTTCGTCTTGTTCGCGCGGCCGCCAAAGCCCGACGAGTACGAACATCGTCTCGCCGGTATCCGTGCCCACAACCGGTGGCTGGTCGACTTCGTCAACGAATGCCCCGAGCGGCGCGCCGGCATCGGGCAGATCTTCGTGAACGACATCGACGACGCGATCGAAGACCTGCGCTTCATCAAGGAGAACGGGTTGCGCGGCGGCGCGTTGATGCCCACGATCCCTCCCGATGTGACGTGGCTCGAGCCGCTCTACAGCAAGGCGTACGACCGGGTCTGGGCCGAGATGCAAGAACTCGACATTCCCCTCAACGCCCACGGCGGTACCGGTTCACCCAACTACGGCAAAGATGCGGTCGCCGACCTGCTGTACGCGTCAGAAGTCTCGTTCTACGGGCAGCGTCCGTTCGTGCACCTGTTGCTGTCGGGCGTGTTCGAGCGATTCCCCCGGCTCAAGTTCGTCATGACCGAAATGGGTTGCGCGTGGTTGCCCGGCCTCATCCGCAACATGGACAACTTGTTCGCGAGGGCGCGTGCAGGCCGCCAGGGCGAGTTGCGCTTCAGCGACGATCACGTGTTGCCGAAGTCCGCGACCGAGTACTTCCAGCAGAACTGTTGGGTCGGCGTGAGCCAACCGGGTCCCGAAGACGCGGCGGCACGCAACGTCCTCGGCGTCGACCGCTTCATGTGGGGCAGCGACTACCCGCATGACGAAGGCACCTACCCGTTCACTCGCGAGCATCTGCGTCAGCTGTTCCACGACACGCCGCGCGGCGAACTGCAACAGATCCTCGCGGGTAACGCGGCCCGTCTCTACGACTTCGATCTCAAAGCACTCGAGCCGTACGCAAAGAAGGCCGGGCCGACGGTCGCCGAGTTGGCGCAGCCCCTCACCGAGATGCCCGAGCATCCCAACGAGGCATTGCTCAAGTCAGTGGGCTGAACCCACTGGCACGATCCTCGATGATTTGGCGCGCTTCGGCTACCACGCGCTGAACGATCTCGGCGCATGTTGGCGTGTCGGCGATCGCCCCTATGACTTGTCCGATCGCGACAACGCCTCGTCCGAGGTCGCCGCGACGGAGTGCCGCAAAGGTGTCCCGGCCCAACGAATTTGGTCCCTCCGCGTAGTGCTGCGCCGACGCGATCGCCGCCGACAGTTCGGTCCGCAACACGCGCGACGGCAACCCGTCGATTTGATCCGTGACGATCGTGTCGGACGCACCAGACGCCAACAGTCGATCGCGCACGCTCGGATGGATCGGGCTCTCGGCACTGAGCGCGAATCGTGAGCCCATGGAGATGCCCTCCGCCCCGAGCATCAACGCGGCAGCTAGGCCGGCACCGTCGCTCAAGCCGCCGGCCGCGATGACTGGTATCGCCACGCGCCCGACGAGCAGAGGCACGAGAACCATCGTCGAGACATCGCCGCCATGGCCACCCGCTTCGTATCCCGTGGCGATCAACGCATCGGCCCCACACGTCTGTGCACTCACCGCGTGGCGAGCGGTGGTCACCGTGCTGACGACCGTGCCGCCGTAACCGTGAACCGTGGCGATGAGATCGGCGTCGATGCCAAGCGCAAGGTTGACCACCGGGACGCGTTCGTGGACGACGACCGCGGCGATGGCGGTTGCGTGGTCGGATCGCAACAAGAGGTTCGCACCGAACGGCGCTCCGGTCAGCCGGCGAATCTCGCGGATCGAGTCGCGTACGTCGTCGGGTGTCAACGTCGACGTCGCCAACACGCCGAGCCCGCCCGCAGCCGATACGGCCGCGACGAGCGATGGCACGGCGAGATGTCCCATGCCGGCACTCATCACCGGATGGCGGATGCCGAACACCTCGGTCATGCGGGTCCTGATGTCGCCTTCTGCCGCACGCATGGTGCGCCGATCGTAATTTCCCGCTCTCGCAAAGGCCGTCCCGGCCCTGACTCCCGTAACCTCGCTTCGTGCATCGCTGCCCCCACTCACGATCGACGACGCGTTGAGGATCCGACCCGCCGGCAGCGGAGGTCAGGCCAGCTGCGCGCCGTTCCTGCGGGCGACAACGTCGCCGCGGGCCGCCCTCGTCTTCAGCGCGGATGTTCCGCAGCCCGACGATTGGCCCACCACCACGGGCCTCAGCGCCGCCGACGCACAGCTGAGCCACGCCGTCGGGTGGGTCTGCGAGGTGCGCGCCGACCACATCGTCTTGCTGAACCCGTTAGGCGAGGGATTGTTCCGCGCGCCGTTGCCACCGTTGAGCGAGGCGTGGCTGAGTGAAGTCCGCACGACCGCGAGCACTGCGATCTACCTGCTCGGCCACGAGTTCTCGGAAACGACGCCCGAGGGCGCGATCGACGAAGCCGCGCTGCGGGGCCGCCTGCCGGCCGCGAGTGTGCGTACGGCGATCAGCGATACGTACGGGCGCGCGAAGCCGGTTGGGCGCAACGATCCCTGCCCTTGCGGCTCCGGAAGAAAGTACAAACAGTGTCACCTCAAATGAGACGCCTCGACGGGCGCGTAGCAATGATCACCGGTGCCGCGAACGGCATCGGCCGGGCGATCGCCGACCGGTTCGTCGCGGAGGGCGCGTCGGTGCTCGTCCTCGACATCGATGCCGACGCCGGCAAGGTGGCCGCCGACGAACTCGCAGCCGCGCGGATCGATGACGCAGCGAGCGTGCAGTTCGCGCCGGTCGACATCGCCGACGGCGAAGCCACGGCCGCGGCACTCGACGCGTGGGTTGCGCACTGCGGCCGCCTCGACATCGTCGTCAACAACGCGGTCGCCTTCAATGCGGCATCGCCCGACGACGGCGACGTCGTCTCCACACCGATGGCCGTGTGGGACCGCACCTATGACGTCAATGTCCGCGGTCCGATGATGACCTGCAAACACGCGATCCCCCTCATGATCCGCACCGCGTCGCGCGGTGTCATCCTCAACGTGTCGTCGACGTCGGCGTTGCGCGGCGATGTCAACTACACGGCATACAGCTCGTCCAAGGCGGCGCTCCATGCATTGACCCGCTCGATTGCCGTCAGCCACGCCGAGCGTGGTATCCGCTGCAACACCATCGCGACGGGCTTCGTCATGACCGACGCCGCGCGGCGCAACGTAGGCCCGACCAAACTCGACATCCTCGAGCGCAGCCGCCTCATCGACGAGCCGGGCACTCCCCAAGACATCGCGGCGCTCGCCGCATTCCTCGCCTCTGACGAAGCGCGCTACATCACGGGCCAGACCTATCTCATCGAAGGTGGCGCCACCGCCAATCAGCCGTGGTACTGGGGCGGCGCCGACGGGCACCCGCACTCATACGATGCGACCGGACACTCGGGCGCGCTCGACGCGCGCTGGTGAATCAGTCGCGGCCGGCGTCGCGCTCCCACCACCGGTAAACGGCCGGCATGTCGGTGCTGACCTTGCTCGTGAATCGAGGCGGGCGGCGCTCGAGGAACGCCTGCACTCCTTCGGCGCAGTCTGGTTTGGTGCCGAGCTCTCGCAACGCTGCCGAATCGAGGTCGAGTGCGAGGTGGGGCGACTCTGCCGTCGCCGCCCGCCACAACAACGCTTTGGTGAACGAGACCGAAACGGGGCTGGCGCCGGCAATCTCTGCGGCGATCGCGTACGCCGCGGGCAGCACCGCCTCGGCCGGATGCAATTCACGTACCAAACCGGCGCGCAACGCCTCGTCGGCCGAGAACATACGTCCCGAATATGCCCAATCCGCGGCCCACGACAGCGAAACGATGCGCGGCAGGAACCAGCTCGCCGCCGCGTCGATGATCATGCCGCGCCGTGAGAAAACAAACCCGAGTTTGGCGCTGTCGGCGCAAACGCGGATGTCCATCGGCAACGTGAGCGTGAGGCCGAAGCCGACCGCGGACCCGTTGATCGCGGCGATGAACGGTTTCGGGCTGTCGTAGAGCGCGAGCGCCACCGAGCGGGCGCCGTCGCGCGACGCAACGAACTCGTTGTCGTATTTGTCGACCACGAACGTGTCCTCACGTTTGGAGAGATCGGCACCGGCACAAAAGACTCGGCCGGCGCCGGTCACGACCGCACAGCGGACGTCGTCGTCGCGGCTGACGCGGCCGATCGCATCGACGAGATCGTGGATCATGTCGACGCCGATGCTGTTCATACGCTCGGGACGATCGAGCGTGATCGTCGCGATGTGATCGCGGACGTCATAGGTGATGGTCTCGTAGGACATGTTGCTCCCCCGACGCTCGAGGCCTGGTCGGCCCACCGGATTCTGACGCACCCCGCACGCCCAGGCGCAGTCGCGTAAGGTGCCCGCGTGAACGAACCTGCATCGCAATTCGAACTACTCATCGAAGGCCTCGTCTTTCCCGAGGCACCGCGCTGGCACGACGACAGCTTGTGGGTTTCTGACATCCACGCGCACAGCGTCGTGCGCTTCGACGAGGCAGGGGCGCTGATTGCGCGTCACCCGTTCGCCGATCGAGTGTCCGGTTTGGGCCACCTGCCCAACGGCGACGCACTCGTCGTGTCGATGCTCGACCGGTGCCTGTTGCGCTTCGGCGGCGGCGCACCGACCGTGCACGCCGATCTGTCACCGTATTGCCAGGGCTTCCTCAACGACATGGTCGTGGATGCCCGCGGTTTCGCCTTCGTGGGCGCGCGCAATCCCGGCGGCGGAGACCAAGGACCACTCGACGCGGTCATCCTCGCGACGCCCGACGGCGAGGTGCGCGTCGCCGCCGATGCGATGCAGTCCCCCAACGGCAGCGTCGTCACGCCCGACGGCTCGACGCTGATCGTCGCCGAGACCAGCCAGGCACGGTTGCTGGCGTTCACCATCGACGACGACGGTTCGTTGCGCGACCGGCGCGTCTTCGCCGAAGTACCAGGGCGTTCGCCCGACGGCATCTGCCTCGATGCCGAGGGCGCGATCTGGTTCGGCTCTCCGCTCAATGCAGAGTTCGTCCGCGTGCACGAAGGTGGTCGTGTCTCGCAGACGATCAACATCACCCCCGGGCAATGGGCCGTCGCATGCACGCTCGGTGGCCACGATGGTCATTCATTGTTCGCAGTCACCGGCCGCAACAGCGTCGCCAACATCATGGCGATGGGCAATGACCGCACTCTTGATGTCACCAGCGCGGCCAGTGGCGAGGTGTGGGTCACGCGGGTCGATGTGCCCGGGTGGGAATGACGAGGCGAGTACGTACGGCTGCGTCGGCATCAGGCGGCAAGTAGTACTCCCGCGCCGGGTCGACTGCGTCGAGGCGCTCGATCGCGACCTCAGCGAGTAGAGCGCGATAGGCGAGCCCGAGTAGCCGGTGATCGCCACGATGGACCGTGCTGATCGCCTCTGCTCGCGGCAACGCAACCGGCACGAGCGACGGATGGGCACCATCCGCATCCGCGACGTCGACATCGACGTCGATTGCGGCGAAGACCGTGACCGTGAAGCGTTCGCTCGGAGTGATCGGGAACAGCGCACCGTTCCTCGCGCCGGGCTCGACGCCCACCCGTCGTAACAAGACAGTCAGGCGTGCCAGCGCGTGTTGTGTCGCACGCTCGACCCGCTCCCACGAGGTCTCCACGAACAGGCCCAACGCGCGAGACGCGGGCTCGACGCCGCGTGCGATCTCGTAGGGCGCGTCGCCGGCCCCCGCTGCGAGTGCGTCGATCACGTCGATCATCCGCTGTCGCTCGTGTAACTGTGTCGTCAGTCGCGCGCGCTGCGCGGTGAGTACCTCGTCGAGGCTCGCTTCGCCCGCAACGAAGGGACGCAACTCGGCGAGCGAAACGTCGAGCGAGCGCAGCAAACCGATCTGTAATGCCACGGCGATCTGGTCGGGGTGGTAGTAGCGGTAGCCCGTAGCCGGATCGGTCTCGGCCGGCGTGAGCAGGGCGATGCGGTCGTAGTGACGCAACGCCACGACGGTGAGTCGACAGCGCTTCGAGAACTCGCCGATCGTCAACCTCGATGCCCTCATCGCCACCGCCGCCGGCCTTCCACCAGTTGGCGGCGAAAAGCGACGCTTGGCGTAATCTGCTCGATGACGTCCACCAGGAACCCATCGGGGTCGACGGCCATGAAGTGCCGCTGACCGAATTCCTCGTCGCGCAACTCCTGAACGACGTCGACCCGTAGATCCTCGGCGCGTGCTCGCACCGCGGCGGCATCATCGACGACCACACTGACCAACACGCCACCACGATGGGTATCGAAACCCGCGGGCACGCTCGCATCACCGCGCGCGACGAAGGCGACCACGGCACGATCATCGCGGTTGGACACCTCGGCGTACCACCCAACATCGACGCTGACCGCGAGGTCGAGCAGCGCGCGGTAAAAGACGATCGACCGCGTGAGGTCGTCGACACAAATACAGGGAAACACCCGCACGGCCGCCATCGCGTTCACTCTCCACTCTCACCCTACGTGAGAGTCAAGTCGGGGCTACCCTTGCCCGGATGGGGACGCACCGATTCACCGTGATCCAGGCCGACGGCGCCGTGCAAGTCGATGCCGAGGTCGACGCGCCACAACGCTCGGTGCGACTGCGGGCCGACGCCGTGCAGCAGTCGCTCGGATGGGAACGCAAAGACCAAGGTCTGTGTCGCGGCGACGTCTGCATTCCATCGCGCTCGCTCGAGGGCATCGAGGGTGACGACGGCCGGTTCGACTTGCACCGCCTCGTCGAGTTGCTCGAGCGCCCACTGGCGGTCGACATCGACGCCAACGCGGCGTTCGTCGGCGTCGGTGCATCCGACCGAGCGGCGCGGCTCGCCCGCTTCGAGGCACCCGACTTCGCCCTGCCCGATCTCGAGGGGCGAGTGCATTCGCTCGCGGAGCACCGCGGCAAGAAAGTCTTTCTCGCCACCTGGGCCTCTTGGTGAGGGTGCCGATATGACCTGCCGGTCTGGCAGGAGCTACACGAGGAACTCGCCCCCTACGGTTTCGTGATGATCACGGTCGGCTTCGAGCGCACCGTCGAAGACGCCCGCGAATGGATCGAAGCGGCGCACCCAACCCATCCGAGCCTGATCGACACGACGTGGATGGTCGCCGATCTCTACAACGTCCTCAACGTGCCGACCGTCTTTTGGATCGACGAAACCGGCAGCCTCGTGCGACCCGGTGAGACCGCATTCGGCTCCAACGTGTTCCAAGAGTTCACCGGTGTCGACGCCACGCTGCATCACGCCGTGCTGCGCGCATGGGTGCGCGGTGATACGCCGCCGCCCAAGCGCGAGGCGATGCGCGCGTATCAAGACCTCCCTTCCGTCGCCGACCAACAAGCGCGCGCGGAGTTCAGCCTCGGCCGCTGGCTCTGGGAACACGAAATGGCCGACGCGGCAGTTCCGCACTTCGCCGCGGGCGAGCGACTCGCACCCGATCAATGGACGATCTGGCGCGGCTCGATGCGCATGCAGGGCCTCGATCCGATGGGCGGTCCGGAGTTCATGCAAAAGATGACCGCCTACATCGAACGCGGCGGCCGCATGCGCAAGATCATCCCCGACTGACGCGGCGCCTAACTGGTCGCGGCGATCAACGCTCGTAGAGGCGACGGACGCCGGTCGGTGAGAGGCGCAGTTCGGTGCCGCAGTTCTCACATGCGGCCTCGAACAAGCCGCGAGTCGGATGGCGACACCATGGTCCGCCTTCGCAACCGACGCAGCGACCGAGGCGGGTCGACCGTGCGAACAGGACCGACGCGCGACAATCGGGGCACGTCACTGTGGCAGATGTCGGCACACTGACTCCATCGACGGGACGGGGGGCGCCCCGCATGGGCCATCTGGCCCGTCACGAGGTCACGGCTGCGCCAAAGTCTCTCTGGTTAAGCTGCGCCGATGCCAACTGCAAGCGACGTCGAGACGGTCGAACGAGTGATTCCCGCCCCGGCAAGCGCCATCTTCGATCTGCTCGCCGATCCGAATCGTCACGCCGACATCGACGGCTCGGGCATGGTCCGCCACTCCAAGCCGGGCACCGTCGAACGGTTGTCGCTCGGTTCCAAGTTCGGCATGTCGATGAAGCTGGGCGTCAAGTATTCGATGGTGAGCGAAGTGGTCGAGTTCGAGAACGAGCGCCGCATCGCGTGGCAGACGCGGCCTCCGAGCAAGTTTGCGGCCAAGTTCGGTGGGGGCCGCATCTGGCGCTATGAGCTCGAACCCGTCGAGGGCGGCACGCGTGTGCGCGAAAGTTGGGACATCACTCACGAGAAGGTCAAGTTCTTCGTGCGGCCCGCCCGCAAGAAGACACGCAAGGCGATGGAGAAGACGCTCGCCCGCATCGAGGAGCTCGTCACGTGATCGTCGAGCATGCTGCGCACAACATCCGGCTCGACCATCCTGTCGTCGACGGTGACGGGCACATCGTCGAGTCGTTGCCGATCGTCATCGACTACATCCGCCGCGTTGCCGGCGACGACGTAGCCGACCGCTTCGCCGGATCATCTCCGGCCTACGCGTCGCGTCGTGCGCCTCTGCTGACCGAACACCACCACCGGCCCGCACCGGGCAATCCGATCACCCCGTGGTGGGCCTTGCCGGCCAACGCACTCGACCGTGCAACCGGTTTGTTGCCGCAACTGCTCTACGAACGCCTGGACGAGATCGGCCTCGACTTCACGGTGTTGTACTCGAGTGTCGGTCTGGCGTGTCTCGGGAACGCCGACAACGCGATCAGACAGGGTTCGTGCCGCGGGCTCAACACCTACCTCGCCGAGATGCTCGACGGCTTCGGTGATCGCATGACGGCCGCCGCGGTGATCCCGACACACACGCCCGGCGAA
Organism: Acidimicrobiales bacterium; assembly: GCA_039934635.1. Taxonomy (GTDB): domain Bacteria; phylum Actinomycetota; class Acidimicrobiia; order Acidimicrobiales; family WLNW01; genus DATLFA01. The sequence continues at coordinate 26,916 of JBDTLT010000018.1, read as the reverse complement.
GCCATCGCCGAGTTGGACCATGCGGTCAACAAACTCGGTTTCAAGGCCGTGATGCTCAACAGCTTCATCGCCCGTCCCTTACCCGAGCGCGGTGCCGGCGCACAGTGGCTCGACGTGCTTGCACTCGACAGCATCTACGACTACGACCCCGTGTGGGCCCGTTGTGTCGAGCTCGGTGTCGCGGTCACCGTGCATTCGTCATCGCAGGGACTCGGTCTGCGCGCGTCCTCGTCGCGCTACATGTTCAACCACATCGGCAATTTCGCCGCCAGCAGCGACGCATTCGCGAAGGCGATCTTCTTCGGAGGGGTCGGACACCGATTCCCCACCTTGAACTTCGCGTTTCTCGAGTGCGGAGTGTCGTGGGGCGTGCAGCTGTTGTGCGATCTCATCGACCGCTGGCACAAGCGGGGGGGCACCAACATCGAACAGCTCGACCCGAGCCGGCTCGACCGCGCCGAATGGGACCGCCTGTTGTCGCAATACGGGGGCGAACGGTTCGCCGACCCCGCCATACGCCAGGCCACGCTCGGGCAGAGCGACAACCCGCCCGATGCGATCGACGACTTCCGCGACAGCGGCGTGGCGACACCGGCCGACATCGTGGCGCAGTTCGATCGCTTCTTCTTCGGCTGCGAAGCCGACGATGCCACGATCTCGTGGGCCTTCGCCGATCGGGTCAACCCGCTCGGCGCGACGCTGCAACCGATGCTCGGCTCGGACATCGGCCACTGGGACGTTCCCGACATGCGCGATGTGATGCCGGAGGCATACGAGCTCGTCGAGCACCGACAGCTGTCGCCCGCGCAGTTCCGCGCCTTCTCGTGTGACAACGCCATCCGGTTGCATGGCCGCATGAACCCGCACTTCTTCGACGGCACGCGGGTCGAGGCCTACGCCCGCGACCTGCTCGCCCGGCCGCGGGTCAAACCGTCACCGGCCTTCGACCAGTGACCGTCAGCTACGAGTCGGCCCGAGCATCGCATGCTCGAGCGCTCGATCCCGCGCGAATCGATCGGCGACCAGGTAGCAGAGCAGCTCGATCTCGCGCACCGTCCACGTCGGCAGGTAACGCCGCTCCTGACTCGCCGCACACAGCGTGCCGAGTAGGCGACCCTCGGCGGAGTGAATCGGCAGCGACAGGTACGTGTTGATCCCGTAGAGCTCGGCGATGCCGTTGCCCGGCAGATCACGGGGCACGTCCGCGGTCCACGAGATACCTTCGCTCTGGCAGCGCTGGCACAGCGTGTCGGTCCAAGGCAGACGCGTGCCCTCGGGCGGCAGGTCGAGTCCGCTCGCGTTGTGGATGAAGCGATGATCGAGTTCGTTCGTCTCGGAGTCGTACATCGTCAGATAGCTGATCTCGAGACCCGTCAACGATGCGATCGATTCGAGCAACGGACGAGCGAGCGTCTCCATGTCGGTTGCGGATGCGACGACACGGGCCAAGCTTGCGGCGTCGAGGTGGCGTTGACGAATGGGCGGACGTTCCGGCAGCGTCGGGGTCAACGGCAGCGGCGCCGGTCGACCTGTGAGATAGCCCTGCACGTGGTCCACCCCGAGCGTCACCAGCGCGTCCAGTTCGGTCACGGTTTCGACGCCCTCGGCGATCAGTGTTGCGCCGATCTCGTCGGCGAACAACAACAGCGACCGCGCCAGCGCGCGACGAGCGGGGTCGGTGTCGATGTCCCGAGTGAGCGACGTGTCGAGCTTGATGAGATCGGGCCGGATGCGCACCACATGGCGCAGGCTCGAGTAGCCGGCACCGGCATCGTCGATGGCAAAACGCACGCCGATGCTGCGCAAGTGACGCACCGCGTCCACCAGCGCGTCGTAGTCGTCGACGTGCGCGTGCTCGGTGATCTCGATGACGATGCGCTTTGCGTCGACGTCGTCGAACAGCTCCGCCAACTTGGACGATTGGATCGCGCTCGGCGAGGCATTCAGCGAGAGATACACGTTGTCGGGAATGCGGTGCAGCTGTGCGAGCGCAGAGGTGATCGCCGCGAGCTCGAGGTCGAGGCCCAGCCCGACCGACGCGGCGTCGGCGAACCAACGCTCCGGCCCGCTCGCATCGGGAAATCGTGCCAGCGCCTCGGCGCCGATCACGGCACTCGTGCGCACATTGACGATCGGTTGGAACACGATGGCGGGCGATCCCGGCCGCAGCACGGAACGAATGCGCTTCTCGGTGCTGTTCCAACGCCGGCGTTCGTCGTGTTGGCGATCGAGTTCCTGCCCGACGAGCTCGGCGAGCATCGCCAGAAAGCCCGCGTCTCTGCGACCGAGCCCCGGATCGTCTTCACGCCCGGCACAGCCCAACACGCCGTACGGCGTGCCATCGGCGAGCAACACCGCGGCACTCACTCGAGCCCGGACGTTGGTCAGCGAGGGAAAGAGATTCTCGTCACCGACGGCGCCGCTCGCGATCGCAGCAACCGACTCGGCACTACTCGGACACGACCATCCGTCGAAGAGTCCGAACGGCGTTGCGTTGCCCGTGAAGACGCGCACCACCAGTCGGTCATCCACGAGCTCGGCCAGCCACGCCACGTCGAGCAGGAGTTGGTTTCGCGCGAGTTCGAGCACGCGACGGATCAGCGATCCGAGCGCACCGCCGTCCAACGAATCCAGCTCCACGCAGTCCTCCTCGGCGTCTCGCCGGGCACCGAGCACGGATGGAGACCTATGCCTTACATCGGCACGGCGCACGCCAGATTGAGAACCGCCCTCCCCTTCAACCCCGTCTTGTGGTGTTCGATATGTGTATATACGTATCGAATACCACGAGAACAGTTGGGGGATGTGGGCTACATGAAATTGCGGGTGTGCAGCGCGGACAGGGCTTCGGCCTCGGCACTCGCGAAGCCGAGCCGCGCGAGACGGCGCCGACGACCGATGTCCATGTCGTGCTGGAGCTCTTGCACGCGGCGCCAGCCCGTCGCGATCGCGTGCGGATCGAGTGAGCCGGCGGCCAGCAACACCAGCGCGTCGTAGACCTCGTCGTTGAGGCCGCTCGTCTGCGCGAGTACGTCATGACGGCGTTCGACCGCCGCGACCAAGCGCGTACGCAGATCGGGCTCGGCATCGAGTTGTACGCGCAAGTGCGCGATGCCGAACGCAACGTGGCGCGCTTCGTCTTGCAGCGCGAGTTGCGCGACGCGTCGCGTAGTCGCATCGGGCGCGTGCGCCTCGAGGAACGACAACAGCGACAAGAACGTGCCTTCGCCCAACACCGACAACAAGAACGCCGAGATCGCAAAGTCAGGCTCGTCGATCAAGGTCTGCAACGATTGCCGCCCGCCGACGGTCGACAAGCCCAGCGGTCGCCCCGAGAGCATGGCGCGGCGCGTGAACGCTTCGATGTGGCGGGCCTCGTCGGCGACCTGAATCGCGAGCAGTTGCATGACCTCGCGAAAGTGGGGATGTACCTGCGCGATGAACCGAGCCGGAACCACCAACGCCGCAACTTCGTTTTCGATCAGGTAGGTCATCACCTGGATCACCGCCGCCTCGATCAGCTCGTCGTTCGCGAGCCGTGACGTCCAGTCGATTGCGGTGGCCGGATCCCACTGATTTGCCGCGGCCTGCGCGTAGAGGCGCGGGGCGTCGTCGACCCACACGTGTGCCTTGTCGTCGAGCGCGAAGAACGGGTCAGGCCCGCCGAGCTCCACTTGTGCACCGCGCGGTGCGACCCCCCAGTGTCCCGGCGGGTGATCGACGATCGCACCCTCCACGGTTGGCGACGCGTGACCCGCAGGCTCGCTGTTGCGGCGCGCCGCGTCCGCAGCGGTCCCCCGCGTGATGCGGGCGACCGCGCCATCGGTATCGCGCTCTTCATAGCGGTGACCGCGCGTACGCGCCCACGCGCGCAGGTGCACGCGCAGCTCGGGGTGCGTGCCGCATACGTCGATCGCCGCTCCCGGTTCGAGTTGCTCGAGCGCGTGCTTGACGATGAGGTGCGCGCCTTGGTCGAGACCGAGATGACCGAGATCGACTAACAACGACGTCCCCTACCAGAGCGCGCGAACGAGTCGCTCAAGGGCGGTAGTCGGCCGCGACGACGTTGCCCGCAGCGTCATAGAAGGCGAACTCGTCGACGGCGCGCTCGAGCGGTGCGTAGAGCTCGATGCGGCCGACCCTCCACTCCTTGAGGCCTTCGAGATCGAGCAACGGACGCACTCCGGGGTCGTCGTACGACATACCCAACAACAGCGATACGAACCGGTCGACCTTCGGCACATGAGGATCGCCGATCACCGTGAAGTTGCAGTGGTCGTACGGACCCGTCTGCCCGATGACCGTCGTGGCTCCCGGAGGCAACGTGCCTTCTCGTCCGAACAGCAGATGGTTGCCGTCGATCATGCACGCGGCGTCGACCTCGCCCGCCATCAGCGCGCGAGCGGCATCGCGCTCGCCGCCGATGTGGTCGCCGTGCTTGCCGCCGAGTACGTCGAAGCGCCGGATCGTCACGTCGGTGCCGGGCGAGAGCCCGAGCGAGCGCAGATACGACAACGGCAACAATGTGGCCTGCGGTGAATCGACCGAGCCGACACCGATCGTGGTGCCCTTCAGATCGGCCGGATCGTCGATGTCGCTGTCGGTGCGTACGACGACGACGGACGTGAGGTCGCAGTCGCTGTCGCGCATGGCAACGGCATGCGCCTCTTGCCCGCGCGCCTGCGCCGCGCGACGCGTGCGCACCCAGGCCAACGGCGAGTTCCAGGCAACGTCGATCTCGCCCGCGAGGTGCGCATCGACCTGACGTTCGTAGTTCGAGAACAGCACGTAGTCGAAGTCGAAGTCGCGATCGGCGAACCAGGCGCGAAAACCCTCCCAGATCGTCACGACCTTCGGGTCGTAGGCGACCGCGCCCAGCAGCAACGTCGACGACGTCATCACGCCACCTCGCCGAACAACGGCATGCCGCACATGATGCGGCCGACGAAGTCGGACAGGGCGTCGGTCGTCGGCGCCATGACTGCCGCGGCGCGCGCATCGCGGAAATTGCGCTCGATGCCGATGTCCTTGCGGAAGGCCGCGCCGCCTCCGATTCGCATCGCGAGGTCGGTGACCTCGAGCGCGTTCTCGGCCGCGACCGCCTTGCTCTCGAGCACGCGAAGCATCGCGTCTTCGCGCGCTGTCTCCATCGCGGACGCAGTGTCGGCGATGAACGTGCGCGTCTGGTCGGTGACGAAGCGCATGCGCGCGAGCCGCGCGCGCGTCTCCGGCTGCGCGGCCAACGACTGGCCGAGGTGCTCGAAGCGCGCGGACGTTGCGTGGGCAATCGCTTTTGCGGTCGCGGCCTCCATCGTGCCGAGCGACATCGACGCATTGAGCAATTGGAACCACGGAAGCACCACACCCAGCGCGATGTCGAGACCGCCACCGTCCGCACCGAGCATCACCGACTTGGCCACGGTCGCACCGATCGCGGTCACGGGGCTCGATGCATTGCCCCGCAGGCCCAGGCCGTCGAACGAGGCACCGACCTTCAGGCCCGGCGCGTCGTTGGGCACGAGCCACAGCGTCGACGGCGCATCGCCCTCGAGGGGCTTGCTCGTCCAGACGTACGAATCGGCTTCACCGGCCGAGGTAACCCAACTCTTTTCGGCATCCACCGCTACCGAATCGCCATCAACGCGGGCCGTGCCCATCGTGGCCCAGAAGTGGCTGCGTGAACCTTTTTCGGAGAAGGCGAGCGTGCTCAAATGAGAGCCGCCGGCAATCGCAGAACGAGTTGCCTTGTCGCCATGTGCTTCGATCGCCGCCGTCGCACAGAAATGCATCGACACGACCATCGCCGTCGAACCGCACGCCTTTGCGATGCATTCGATCACCGCCGAAGCAGTCGACGGGCCGTGGCCCATGCCGCCGACATCGGGGCTGCTGATGAGGCCCAGCAGGCCGGCCTTGCCCAGCGCGTCGATCGCCGCCCGGGGGAACGTACCTGTGCGATCTACCTCGGCGGCCCGCGGCTCGATGACCTCGGTGATGATCCCCTCGAGCACGTCGAGGGCCGGTTGTGCAGTCACAACTTTCTCCTTTGGATCATGAACAATCTCCTTTGCTTGGGCCACACATTAGGGCTACGGGTAGCGGTCGGCGATCTCGTCCAGAATGCGCGCAAACTCGATCGGCGCGTGGCGCGCCGGAGTGTGCCCCGACTCGATGTCGATCACCTCGGTCGCGGCGCACGCTTCGATCAACCGTTGCTGCACGTCACGGGGTTGATGCTGGTCGCGAAGCGGACGGACGAAGGTCCGCGGCATCTGTTCGGATACACCCGCCCAGGACACCGGGTGGAACAACAGGTTCATCGCCTCGACCGACTGTGCCTGCACCGCATCTCGCAACGGCATGAGTTCATCGATGAACGCGAGATCCTCGTCCTTTTGCACGAAGGTGTGATTCTCGTACTTGCGCAAGATGCCGGGGCGGGCCTTGGCCATCGCGTCGCGGCGATCGGGGAACAACACGTCGACCGCCAGTCGTCCGTCGGGCGCGATCAACGCCGCTACGAATACCAAGTGCCGCACCCGGTCACCGAGGACGCCCGCGATGCGCGGCGCGAGCATGCCTCCACCCGAATGCGCTACCAGCACCATCGGGCCGTCACACTGCGCGGCGACATCATCGGCGGCCGCCGCCGCGGCCATCTCGGGGTGCACTCGACTGAGATCGAACGGACGCTCGCGTCGTCCGGGTAGGTCGACGGCGATCGACGGATGCACGAGTGCTTCTTGTACTCGCCGCCAACCGCGCGAAGTGTCGCCGGTGCCGTGGATCAAGACAAGTGTGGTCGTCACGACGTCAGCGCCACCGCGTCAACAACATCACGCCGCCAGGGTGGCCGCCGCCGCTCGACAAGATCGCGACTTCGGGATCACCGGCTACTTGACGGTCTCCACCTTCGCCTCGCAGTTGCACGCACGCCTCGTGGAGAAATCCCCACCCGTGCAAACGGCCGGCCGACAGTTGGCCGCCGTGCGTATTCAACGGAAGCTCGCCGTCGAGCGCGATGCGTCCACCGCCTTCGACGAACGCGCCGCCCTCGCCGATGCCACAGAACCCGAGCAACTCGATCCACGAGAGGCAGTTGAACGTGAAGCCGTCGTAGATCTCGGCCACGTCGACGTCGCGGTGCGTGAGATCGGTGCGCGTCCACACGTGGCGCGCCGGCCCGGCGAGCACCGGTTCGTGCAGCAGCGTTCCTTGATCCCACGACACGCGTTCCGCGAGGTGCGTACCGACGGCCTCGACACCGACCAACGGTGCCCGGAGATCCGCGATGGTGTCGACCGACGAGACCACCACGGCCACCGCGCCATCACACGGAGCGTCGCAGTCGAACAGACCAAAGGGCGTCGACACCATGCGCGCGCCGAGGTAGTCGTCCATCGTGATGGGTTGCCGATAGACCGCGTTCGGATTGAGCGACGCGTTGCGGCGCGCGTTGACGGCGATCGCGCCGAGTTGCTCTCGTGTCGTGCCGAACGCCTGCATGTGTCGCGTGGCCATCATGGCGATCCAGTTGGCCGCGCTGAATGCCCCGTAGGGCAGGCGTCCTTCCATCTCACCCGAGATGCGACCCGCGGGGTTGGCGCGTATCTCACCGCGCCGTTGGAAATCCTGGAACGACGATTCCCAGACACCGCGCACACAGAGCACGTGGCGACACGCTCCGGCCGCGACCGCGAGCATGGCGTTGACCACGGCGCCAGTTTGACCGGCGCCCTCCATGCCGCTGGCGAACCAAATCGGGCGCACCCGCAACACGTCTTCGATGGTGTTGACCCCGCCGCCGGTCGTGCCGGCCAGCGTGAATCCCGGCCCGGGGTACGACGACAGGCCGTCGATGTCGGAGACCTGCAAGCCCGCGTCGGCGATGGCCGCGAGGCAGGCGTCGACCATCAAACCCAGCGGGTTGCGACCGAGCCGGCGCCCGACCGCCGACAGGCCGATACCGCTGATGACCACCTTGCTCTCGAACTTGTCGAGGGGCCTGACATGCGGCAACTCGCGCGGCGGCGTCGCGAGATCGCGCGAGTCGACCATCGGCCGGTCGATCAGAGGCTGGCGCGGGACAGTGTCCGGGTCGGGTTCGAACAGCGGCAACCACACGTCATCGCGTTGCTCGAACAACACTCGCACCGGTAACCCGATGACCGCATCCTCCGGGGCGCAATTGACGATGTTGGTGGTCAACCGAACTGCCGGATCTTCGGCGAGCGCCACGATCGCGATGACGTAGGGCGGTACGAACGCCGGATGCCACGGCTGATGGTTGACAGTGACCGCCTCGACGATGCCGCAGCCCGACACGATCGTCTCGGTCAAGTCGTCGCTGTGGCAGTCAGGACAGCGCGGCAACGGCGGGTGCAGCAGCCGTTGACAGCCGCGGCACTGCTGGATGCGGAGAACGCCTTCGGCGCCGCTCGTCCAGAAGTACCGGTTCCACGGTGTGAGATGAGGCAGTGGCGGCGCAGCAGGCATTGCGTCGGTGGATTATCCGGCCGGATGCAGTGCTTCGTGCAACGCGGCGTTGTACGCGCGGTTGGCGCGCGAGGCAGCTGCGGGATTGAGCGGCGGCGCACCGTGATACGCCCCGGGCACGTTGTACAGCTCGACCGAGACGCCGGCCGCCAACAAACGAAGCGCGTACTGGATACCTTCGTCGCGCAGCGGATCGAGACCATTGGTCTGGATGAAGGCCGGCGGTAACCCGCTCAGATCTTCGGCGCGCGCAGGCGCCGCATAGGGCGAGGTGGTCGCGGGGTCGTAGTCCTCGCCCAAGTAGTGCAACCACATCCCCTGCGCGCCCCTGGAGTTGAAGCCGGGCGCTTCGACGGCCTGGCGCATCGACGGCGTCTCGCATCGGTCGTCGAGCACCGGGATCATCAAGCCCTGAAACGCGATCTTGGGCCCGTTGCGGTCGCGCGCCAGCAATGTCACCGCCGCCGTCAACGCGCCACCCGCGCTGCCGCCCGCGACGACGAGACGATCGACGTCGATCGAGAGTTCGTCACCGTGCGAGGCCACCCAACACAGCACCGCGTAACAGTCGTCGAGCCCTGCGGGGAACGGATCTTCGGGCGCCAGGCGATAGTCGACGCTCACGACCACGCATTCGTGATTGATCGACCAGCCGGCGTCCATCGCGGCGAAGGTGTCGGCGCGCATGCGTACGAACGCGCCGCCGTGGATGCTGACGATCACCGGCAGGCGGCCGCCGAGGCCCTTGGGCCGGTACACCAGCACGCGCACATCCGGCGCGCCGTCGGGGCCCGGCACGAATCGCTCTTCGATGTCGAGGCGCGACCGGTGCTCATCGGTCAACTCCATTCCCTCGAAGATCTCCGGCGCGCCGCGCGGCGGGATCGGCAACAGTTCATGTGCGCGGCTCATGACATTCCCTTCCATAAATCAACGAGTTCGGCAAGCCGGCGTTCGGCAGTCGAACGGTCGGCCCCCAACAACGCAAACGACACGGTGGCATCGGTGATGCCCATCGCCGCCATCGTCGGCGCACTCTCGACCATCGCCGCCAGATCGAGCGCACGTTGATCGTCACGCACGAGCGGCACCGGCATGCGCACGAGCAACGCGTCAGGATCGCGTCCCGCGGCACTCAGTGCGGCACGCAGCTCAGTGATGCCCGCGCGCGCTTCGTCGAGTGACGCGCCCATGATCGGCACCCATCCGTCGCCGAGTGTCACGATGCGGCGCACGTTGCGCGGTGTGAGCGGCCCCGAGAAGAACACCGGCGGACCACCGGGGCGATAGGGCTTGGGGTCGCACCAGATCGACTCGAACGAGATCGTCTCGGACATGAACGTCGTCGGGCTCGGACCCCACAGAGCGCGGCACGCGGCGACGGTGTCGTCGAGCATCTGCGCCCGCTTCGCGAATTCGAGCCCGAGGGCGTCGTACTCCGCCTCTTGCCATCCGGTGCCGACACCGAGATCGAGACGACCGCGGGACAACTGATCGAGGGTGGCGACGATCTTGGCCAGCAACGCGGGTGGGCGCAGCGGTGCGATCAAGACACCGGTGACGAGGCGGATGTCATTGGTCGCGCCGGCGATAGCGGACAGCAACGTCAACGGCTCGATCCAGGGCACGCCCTTTTCGAACATGAACGGGCCCCAGCGATATTGATCCAACTGCTCGCCCATCACCACATGGTCAGAGGTCGTGAGCGCGTCGACACCGAGACCGTCGGCAAGGCGGGCGATCTCGACGAGGCCACGGTGGTCGTCGCCGGTGATTTGCCCGGCAATCGGCAACCCGATCGTCAACCGGGGACGGGTGCTCATGCCTGCACCGGCCTCGGCGCGACTGCGGGGCGGGCCACGCGTTCGCTGATGCGCCAGCCCGCGGGTGTGCGCACCACGACGTCGTCGTACACGCCGGTGCCGGTGAGACCATCGGCGCGGACGGTCACCCACTTGGACGCCAATCGCGCGGTGTCATCCCCGCTGTCGACCACGATCAACGAGGAGCTCGTGTGCGCGACCGGATGGTTCATCCGCGCGTACAACGATCGCAGGTCGTCGAGACCCGTTGCCGTCGGATACACGCCGACCACCGTCACCGATGCGTCAGCGGTGAAGATCTGGTCGAGGTTGTCCCACGCGGTGGTGTCGACGATGTGACAGTAGCGCGACAGCAGCTGCTGCAAGTTGACGAAGTCGTCTGCTTTCACAAGGTTTCTGCTTTCTCTGACTTCTCGTAGCCGAGGAAGTCGCGTACGAATTTGCGGATCGCCGGCGCGCTCCAGTTGTCGTGGTCTTCGCCGAACGCGGTGACGCCGCCAAAGGTCCATTCGGTCAGACAGTTGACGGTGAACAGGTTGGGGTTGAGATGCACCCCGATCTGATTGAGGCAGCGACCTTGGGCGTTCAGCTCACGATCGAGTTCGTCGATACCGTCGATGCGCACGCGCATCGGGTAACCGGTCGACGGGTCACGCTCGATGACCTCACGCGTGGCCGATCGCAACTTGGCCCATTCACCGTCACGGATCAGATAGCCGTGGATCGATTGACAACCTTGACCGCGATTCATCGTGATCGTGTGGAACGCATCGGTCGCCGATGCCGTGGCATAGCTGTAGCCGCCGTTCGGTACGGGCGACCCGGTGAGCCCGGCGCCGAACTGTGTGCGCGGCCCCCACGAACGATCACGGAACCCGAACGAGTCGACCGGGATCGTCTCGCCCCGCAACCAGATCGTGCCCTGGTACCGCCCGGGCTGATCGAGATGCGACGAACCGAGATAGTGCGGTGGGGTGACCGCGGTGAAGGTGAGGTCGACGTGAAGTTCGTCGGCATCGGGATCGTCGTAGCGCAGCTCGTAGCGCGTCAGCGGCTCGAGGCAGCGGTAGTGGATGCCGTTGGGCAAGGTGATGTCCGACAGCGGTTGGTCGGGTATGGGGAGATGCCAGAAGTTCTTTGCGTAGAGGCAATTCCACGGTTGGTTGCCCTTGTCATCCCAAAAGTACGCGCCACCGGCAGCCACTCTCTGGTTGGTACGGAAGAACGGGTAGAGCTGCCCGGACAGCCGACGCTCGGGAACCGTGAACGTGAACCAACACGTCTCGGTCCAATAGGGGTCGTCGCTGGTCGGCGGATGGAACTCGTCGTCGGGATGGGTCTCGGCCACCGCCAGCTCCTTGCGTACAATTTCGTCGATGAGCACCGTAACCCTCCTGCCACTGTCGGGCACGCTCGGTGCCGAGGTAGCCGGTGTCGACGTGCGCACGGTCGACGACGCCGTGGTCGGGCAGCTGTCCGATCTGCTCGCTCGACACCACCTACTGCTCTTTCGCGGCCAAGACCTCACGCCGCGCCAGCACGCGGATTTTGCCGGACGGTTCGGGCCACTCAGCGTGCACCCTCGACTTCGAGCCATCGACGAGGCACCCGAGCTGATCGAGGTCTACGACCCCAAGAACCCGATCGCCACCACCTGGCATCAAGACCAGACCTTTCTGTCCTGCCCACCGAGCTCGACCATGCTCGTCGCGCGGGTGCTGCCGCCTTCGGGCGGCGACACGATGTTCGCCAACCAGCACGCGGCGTTCGACGCGCTGTCCCCCGCGATGCAATCGATCGTCGTCGGCTTGCGCGCCGTCCATCGCCGCGTCGCGCGAGACGGCGACGGCCGCGTTATCGAACACGACGAGGCGGCCCATCCAGTTGCGCCGCGGCATCCCGTCACCGGGCGCCCCGCCCTGTTCGTCAACCGCGACTACACCGTCGCGATCGAAGGATTCACCGCACCCGAGAGCGATGCCATTCTCGCATTCCTCTATGCACATTCGGTGCGACCAGAGTTCACCTGCCGTCATCGTTGGGCCATGGGCGACGTCGTTCTATGGGACAACCGCAGCCTGTTGCACTGCGTGGTCGGCGACGCGACGGGTCCACGGCTGTTGCACAAAGCGACGATGGCGGGCGACGCGCCGAGCTAATGACACCCGATCGGTTCGCCGCGAACCTCGACGCCATACAGCGTCGCACCGATGAGTTGACCAGCGCGGCCGGTGCTCGGTCCGACGACGACCTCGCCCTGCCCTCGGCTCTCGAGGGGTGGAGTCGACTGACGATCCTTTGTCACCTGCGCTACGGAGCAACGATGACCGCCCGCATGACACGGGCCACCGTCAACAGGCAGCCGACGGCGTTCTATCCAGAGGGCCGAGAGCTGCAGCGACCACAGACGTTGCGCCCCGCGCCGGGAGAATCGGCCCGCCAAGTGATCGCATCGCTGGCCGAACAGTCGGGGCAGCTCGCGTATGTCTGGGCAGGCATCTGGGAGGACGAGTGGGATCGACCCGTGCTGGACGGCAACGACGGCGTCCGGTTGCCACGGATGGCGTTGACGATCGGTGACCTCGCGCTGCTGCGGTTCACCGAAGTCGAAGTCCACGGGACCGACCTCGGCATCGGTCTGTGCGACTGGAGCACCGAGTTCGTCGAAGTCACGCTGCCCCGTCGCGTCGCGTGGCTCGGCCGGCGCACCGCGCCCCACCTGAGCGCGGCTGTCGATCTGCCGATGACGTGGCTCCTCGCCTCGACCGATGGACCGTCGTACTCGGTGCGGATCGGTCAAGAGGGAGAGACAACGACAGAGATCGCACCGTTCGCGGCCACTGCCCAACATCGCATCGAAGGATCGAGCCGCGAGTTGCTGGCAACAATTCTCGGTCGCCGCGCCGCGCGCGATCGTGATGCCGACGACGCTGCGATCTCGTCGTTCCGGCAGACGTTCCCCGGCCCGTGACCGCGAGCGGGCACGCCTGTTATTGGTTCGGTATCCGGGCCATCCCGCCGTCGACCGTGATGGTTTGGCCATTCACGAACGCCGAGTCGTCAGAGCACAGGTACAGCAATGCGCCGACGAGGTCTTCGGGCCGGCCCTGGCGGCGCACGGTCTGACGCGCCAGCAGTGACTGCACCTGCGCCGGGGGCATCTTGGCCGTCATCATGCCGGGGGCAATGCCGTTGACACGGATGTTGTCCTCGGAGAATTCCGCCGCGAGCACGCGGGTGACCGCGTCGATCGCGTACTTGGACACCGTGTACGAACCCGCCTCCATCTGCGAGCCGTTGGAAGACTGATTGACGATCGACCCACCACCGCGACTGCGCATCACGGGGCGCACTGCGGCCGAGCAGCGCACGGGCGCGATCGTGTTGACGTCCATGATGTACCGCCAGTCCTCGCGGCTGAGTGTGGACATCTCGTTCCACTTGCCGCGTGCGAGGCCAGCGTTGTTCACGAGGATGTCGATGCCGCCAAAGGCCTCGACCGCAGCGCGGACCATCGCATCGATATCGTCGTCGGCCGTCACGTCACAGCGCACGCCTATGGCGGTACCGCCGTCGGCCACGAGGGCCGCCGCCGTTCGTTGCGCCGCATCACCATCGAGGTCGCTCACGACGACCGACGCGCCGCTGGCCGCGAGCGCCTGTACGTAGGTGACGCCGAGACCCCCGACGCCGGCACCGCCGGCTCCGGTGACGATCGCAACTTTGCCTGCCAATTTCATTTGACTGCCTCTCGTTTTTAGATGCGGGGCGAAGTGACACCGGCCGTGCGGCCACCGTCGACTGCGAGCTCGGCGCCGGTCATGTACGACGAATCGCTCGACGCGAGGAACAATGCCACCCGCGCGATCTCTATCGGTTGCGCGGCGCGTGCGAGGGGCACGATCTGACGCCAGCGCGCTTGGAACTCGTCGTCGTCCATGCCCTCGGGATGAATCATCGGCGTGTCGACGGGGCCCGGATGGATCGAGTTGACCCGAATGCCGAACGGCGCGAGATCGAGCGCGGCGGCTTTGGTCATACCGCGCACGGCCCACTTCGACGCGACATATGCAATGGTTCCGGTATAGGCGATCAATCCACTCGTCGACGACACGTTGACGATCGAACCTCCACCGGCTCGCTCCATCGACGGCACCACATTCTGCATGCCCAGAAGGCACCCGAGCTGGTTCACGGCGATGGTGTCGAGATACGACTCGAGCGTGACGTCGCGCACGCCGCCCGCCCCGGTCACTGCCGCGTTGTTCACCAGGATGTCGATCGGCCCGAAACGCGCTTCGCCGAAGGCGACCGCCGCCTGCCACGCGGTTTGCTCGCGCACGTCGAGCGCGAAGAACGCGGCACTCGCACCGAGCTCCGCCGCGAGTGCGCGACCTTCGGGTTCGAGCACGTCCGCGACGACCACCTCCGCACCCTCTGCGGCGAAGAGGCGGGCTTCGGCCGCACCTTGCCCTCGAGCGGCGCCGGTTATGAGCGCGACCCGGCCGGCCAGACGACCGCGCCCGCCTTCACTGCCACCGCTGTCAGAAGGCAAGCGGAACCTCGCCGACCACGCGCAACCACGTCGACGCCCAGCGCACCGGCGGCCCGTCGAGGTGGTAGTTCGGAATGCGCGCATGGAACTCTTCGAATGCGCTCGTCGCTTCGAGTCGGGCCAGTGGCGCCCCCATGCAGTAGTGCAGGCCGTGACCGAAGCCGAGGTGGCGATCCATGCGTCGATGAATGTCGAACCGTTCGGGCGACGCGAACTCACGCTCGTCGTGATCCGCGGCCATCCACACGAACACGACCGGTTGTCCTTTGGGGATGGTGCGACCATGCAGTGTCACGTCGCGCGTGGTGACGCGCGGCGGCGATTGCACCGTCGGCGAGTCGAAGCGGGCCATCTCTTCGACGGCACCCGCAGTGAGACGGGGGTTTGCCAGCAACTCGGCGCGGACGTCGGGTTGCTCGGCGAGGCGGATCACGCCGTTCGACATCAAGATGGCAGTGGTCTCGTTGCCCGCGATCATGATCTGGTAGCACATGCTCAAGATCTCGTGCTCGTCGAGACGCTCACCGTCGAGCTCTGCGCCGATGATCGCATCGATCAAGTCGTCCTTGGGCGACTTGCGTCTCGCCGCCACGAGCGTCGAGAGGTAGTCGAAGATCTGGGCGTGCGCGTCCTGTTGTTCCTTTTGCGCAACCTCGACGGAGATCGAAGGATCGCGTTGCTCGAGCTTTTCGGCCCACAGGCGGAACTGCCATCGCTCATCGCGCGGCACACCCAACAACTCGCCGATGACCGTGGTCGACAACGGCGCCGCGAAATCGTGCACGAACTCACAGTGCCCGGTTTCGATGAATCCGTCGATCAACTCGTTGGCCAGTCGGCGCACGCTCGGCTCGAGATCGGACACCCGCCGCACGGTGAACGCGCGCGACATGATCGAGCGCAGGCGGTTGTGCCGTGGCGGATCCATGTAGAAGATGCCGAAGTCCATGAAAGCCTTCGGCATGAGCTCGGTCGGCTCGGCCGGCTCGTCGGGATAATGGCCCGGGTCGCTGGCGTAGGTCTCGTGGTCGTGCACGGCGTCCCACACATCAACGAACCGGGTCAGCGTCCAGAAGCGCAGATCGGGGTTGTGGTACACGGGATGCCGATCGCGCAGCTCTTTGAACAACGGCAGCGGATTCTCTTGGAACTCGACGGTGGTCGGGTCATAGACGAACTGCGTCATCGCTCCCCCATTCATATCGACAGTTGATCAGCGAGCCATTCGCGTTCACGCCGGTTGGCCGCGTGGGCCATCGCCGTCGGGAACACGGTGAACGCGTGAGGCGATTCGGGATACACCGCCAACTCGGCCAAGTTGCCGGCGGCGAGCCACCGCATCGCCATCGCGAGGTTGTCTTCGTAGAACGCGTCGAGCGTGCCGACGGTGAACAGCGCGGGCGGCATGCCCGCCAGATCGGCGAACAACGGCGACACCTCGGGACCGAGGCGCTTGGTCTTGGGCACGCGCCGCAAGTAGGCATCGATGTAGAACTTGGAAGTCGGCGCAAGGATGCGGCCACTCGGCGACGTGGCGCTCAAGTCGTACAGGCCGAACACCAAGTCCGCCGCGACGAAGCGGTTCGCGGCATCGTGACGATCGCGCATGCGCAGCAGTGTGACGGCCGCGAGATGCGCGCCCGCCGAGCCTCCGCCGATGAGCACGCGATCGGTGCCGAACTCGGACATCGCCCGCTCGAGCACCCACAGCGCCGCGGTCTCGCAGTCATCGGGCGCGGCGGGCCAAGGGTGTTCGGGGGCCAACCGGTAGTCGACCGACACGACGGCGACATCGAGTTCGTTGGCGAGGTCGGTATTCGCCGTGTCGCCCATCGCGGCGGCGCCGAGAAAGAAGCCGCCGCCGTGGATGTCGAGGTACACCGCGCGCGGCGTGGTCGACGGGACGATGATGCGCACGGGCACCGACCGCTTACCGACGTGCACCACCCGGTCTTCGGCAGCACCCTCGGACTCGCGCGGTTTCAGTGAGTCGAACGCGGAGATGTTACGAGCCTGGGCCAACCCCTCGGGCGTGGTCAGGTCGAACGGGCCGGACGGCAACTGTGCCGCGAACTTCTCGTTGAAGGCGCGCGCTTCTTCGACGAACTCTTCCAACACCGGGTTGTAACGCTCGATGAACATGCAGTTGCTACGTCGCTACTCGCTACGTCACTGCGCGCCGCGGGTGAGCTGGCGCGCGGCCGGACGGACGAGGTGACCCGGACGCAGTGTGGTGTTGACCTGCTGGCCGTCGGCGCGGATCGGCGTGCCGTTGACCAACACGTGTTGCACACCGGTCGGGTTGTCGGCCGTGAGGCGCTCGCTGTCGGCCGGGAAGTCACGCACCCGCCGGATCGCGCCCGGCGCCACGGTGTCGGCATCGAACACGACGACGTCGGCACACATGCCACTGCGCAGGTAACCGCGGTCGGGCAGGCCGAGCAGGTCGGCTTGCGCACCGGACAATTTGCGGATCGCCATCTCGAGCGAGATCGCCTTGCGCACGCGCACCCAGTTGCCGAGGAGATCGGTCGCCTGCGGCGCATCGCACAACTGCGACACGTGCGCCCCGGCGTCGGACAGGCCGACGGCACAATGCGGTTCGCTCAACAAAGCGGCGACCTCGGCGACATCGTCGTTGGCAAGGATGCACCGCGCCCGCAACGCGAGGTCGGGCTCGTCGAGCGCGAGGTCGAGCAACACGTCGAACGGCGTCACGCCGCGCTGTTGCGCGAGCTCACTGACCATGCGCCCTTCGAGCTCGGGATGCGCGGGGCTCTGCGCGATGTCGAAGGTCTCCCATCGCGGCACGGTGAAGCCGGGATTCGCGTCCCATTCGGCCATCACCTTGGCCCGCCAACTGGCATTGGCGTAGGCCTCACGGCGCTCGGGAATCTCTTTGCCCATCAACTCGGCGAAGTTGGAATTCATGTTGAACGTGAACGGCGCGGCGAGCGTCAGCGCGAAGACGAGCGGGCGCGGTGTGATCTGCGGCCACACCTGTGCACCGTTGCTCCAACCGACATGGTTGAGCTCGACTTGTTGACGATGCTGACCCGTGGGCGAGGTCAACAGCGCGCCGTACGTGAAGGGCACGCCGGTCTTGGGCTGTAGCTCGTACATGTCGGCGATGCCACACTGCTGGCCCGGCGCGATCGAGACCACGCCCCGGCCGACCTCGCGCATCACGTCGAGGATCGCTTCGAATTCGGTGCGGTCGGAGAACCGGCTCGGCACCGGCTTGCCGTCGACGCCGCGGTGTGTGATCGCGAAGCTGGTGGCAAACCCGGCCGCGCCGGCGAGCATCGCCTCGCGCAGTGTCGCCTGGATCTGCTTGACCTCGTCCGGTGTCGACGCGCGCTCGTAGGCGTCGTCGCCGAGCACGAAGAGGCGCAGCGCCGTGTGCCCGATATACGCGGCGAAGTTGAGGCCCGTGCCGCGGCGCTCGACCGATGCGAGGTACTCGGGGAAGGTGGCGAAGTCCCACGGGATGCCCGCGGCGAGCGCCGCGACATCCATGTCCTCGACGTTCTCGAGCGTGCGCGCGATCAGTTCGTGGTGCTCGGGGCGCGTCGGCGCGATCGAGAACCCGCAGTTACCCGCGACCACGGTAGTGACCCCGTGGTAACAAGACGGCGAGAGGGCCGGATCCCAGAAGACCTGCGCGTCGTAGTGGGTGTGGATGTCGATGAAGCCGGGGGCAACGATCTGGCCCGACGCGTCGATCACCCTGTCGCCACTCAGGTTGGTCCCGATCTCGGTGATGCGGCCGTTCTTGATGGCCACATCGGCGCGGCGGCCGGGATCACCGGTGCCGTCCACCACGGTGCCACCCTTGATGACCAGATCTGCGCTCATAGCGAGCCCCCTTGGTGCCCGGCGGACGATCGCCCCCGAGGCGCGTGCTACCCGACCGTCCGAGCGTAGTGCGTGGGCGAGGGTTACTGGCCGGGGTCGGCGCCGAACTCGCGCAGCGCGGTCGCGAGGGCGGCTCGCAAACGGCGGGCTTCTGTCTCGTCGAGATAGAGCGTCTGGCCATAGCCGTTGCGCCCTTGCTCTTCGGCCACGACGAACACTCGGGGCACGGCGTCGTCGAAGACGTCGGCGACGCCGACGATCCACGACATCGGCGGAACGTCGTCGTCCGACGGCGGCGAGTCGAGCAGCGCGAAGTCGATCGATTTCTTCATCCGCCCATCATGCCCGCCAACTACCCCAAGAAGGCGTTGCCGCCGTCGACCGGAATCGTGGCGCCGGTGATGTAGCCGGAGTCGGGCCCGCAGAGGAACACGACCGCGCGACCGATGTCGAGCTCGGCATCGCCGATGCGGCCGAGCGGCACGGCGCGGCGCGTCTTTTCGTACTCCTCGGGCCGCTCGACCGCGAGGCGCTCGACCGCGGGCGAGATCGCGTAGGGCAACACCGCATTGACACGGATGCCGTCGCTCGCCCACTCCATCGCCGCGGCACGGGTGAAGGCGCGGATCGCTTCTTTGACCGCGGCGTAGGCACCTCGATTGACCGGGTCGGGCCGTACCCCGGCGCGGCTGCCCATGTTGACGATGACTCCGCCCCCGGTCAGGTGCGGATGGCAGACGCGCATGAACCGCAGCGTCGCCATCGGCCCTGACTCCCAACCCGCGGTGACGTCGTCGTCGGCCAACTCGAGGAGCGAGCCGAGCGCGACCTCTTGCGCGTTGTTCACGAGGATGTCGACGGTGCCGAACTCTGCGACCGTCGCCGTGACGCAACCCTCGATGTCGGCGAGTTGCTTGACATCGCCGGCGACGACGATCGCACGAGCGCCTCGCGCGGTGACCTCGTCGCGCACGGCGACGAGCTTGCTCTCGGTGCGTCCCATCAGGGTGAGCGATGCGCCGGCCGACGCGAGCGCGAGCGCAACGCCGCGACCGACGCCCTGCCCGGCACCAGTGACTATTGCCGTCTTGCCGTCGAGCGGCTTGTGTTCGATCGTCATCGGTCTACGATCGCACAGGACGAAGGACGGGACGCAGATGAAGTTCGATCATCCGATCATCGACACCGACGGTCACCTGCTCGAGGTGATCCCCCATGTCGCCGAATACGCACGCGAGATCGGTGGCGCGGCGGTGACCGACCGACTGGTCGCCAAGCACAGCCAGGGCTACACACCGATCGGCGGCAACGCGCTGGCCTGGTGGGCCACGCCGCGAGACGCGCTCGACCGCGCCACATCGTTCGTGCCCAAGTTGCTCCACGAGCGGCTGCCCGAGCTCGGCATCGATTTTGCGATCGTCTACCCGACGAGCGGTCTCGCGGTGCTGCGTGAGCCCGATGCCGAGTTGCGCCACGTCGCGACACGCGCCTTCAACTCGTACTACGCCGACCACATGCGTGACCTCAGCGATCGCATCACGATCCCCGCGGCCATCCCCATGGATACGCCCGAAGAAGCCATCGGGCACCTCGAGCACGCGGTGAACGAACTCGGCTTCAAGGCCGCATTGTTCGCCAGCTATGTACCGCGCCCGACGAAAGACGGTGTGCACTACGACGTGTTCGGCGTAGACAGCGCCTACGACTACGACCCCGTGTGGCAACGCTGCATCGATCTCGGCGTCGCGTACACCGCGCACAGCGGCAGTCAGGCCATCGGCTTCCGCTCGACGACGTCCTACATGTACAACCACGTCGGCCACTTCGCGGAGTCCGGTCATGCGATCGCCAAGGCGTTGTTGTTGGGAGGCGTGACTCGCCGGTTCCCCAAACTCAACTTTGCCTTCCTCGAAGGAGGCGCGGCCTACGCGGTCATCATGCTCGCCGACGTCATCGCTCGTTTCGAAAAGCGGGGTGGCGCCAACATCCACAACCTCGACCCGGCCCGGCTCGACACCGAGACGTTCTATGCGTTGCTCGAGCAGTACGGCGGCGCTCGCTACGCCACCGACGAAGTCCGCCGCTCGACCAGCGCGCTCCAGGACACCCACCCCGAAAACCTCGACGAGTTCTGGCGCATGGAAGCAAAGTCGGCCGAAGACATCATCGACCTGTTTGTTTCCCACTTCTACTTCGGGTGCGAGGCCGACGACCCGACCAATGCGTGGGCGTTCAACCCGAACAACCCCCACGGCGTGCGTTTGCGGGCCGTCCTCGGGTCCGACATCGGGCACTGGGATGTGCCGGACTTTCGCGAAGTGCTGCCCGAGGCCTACGAGCTCGTCGAGCACGGGTTGCTCACCGATGACGACTTTCGCGAGTTCGCGTGTGACAACGCCATCCGCCTGCACGGCGGCATGAACCCCCGGTTCTTCGATGGGACCGCGGTCGAGGCCTACGCCCGCGAGTTCCTGCGCTCAAATTGATCTGCACCGCTCGTGAGTGATCTGCACCACGACGGGCAACACGCGCGCCGCTGGTGGACGTTGGTCGTGCTGTGCCTCAGCATGTTCCTCGTCGTCATCACCAACAGCTCGCTCTACCTGGCGCTGCCGTCGCTGTCACGACAACTGCACGCGTCGCAAAGTGATCTCCAGTGGATCGTCGACGCGTACGCGCTCGTCTTCGCCAGCCTGCTCTTGGTGTGCGGCTCGCTCAGCGATCGCTTCGGCCGCAAGGGCACGTTGCAGATCGGCCTGGCCGTCTTCGCCGCGGCATCGTTGGTGAGCGTGGTGTGCGACACCACGACGCAGTTGATCGCGGTTCGTGCGGTCATGGGAGTGGGCGCGGCGTTGATCATGCCGTCGACGCTCTCGATCCTGGCCAATGTCTTCAGCGGCCCCGAACGCGCCACCGCCATCGGCATCTGGGCGGGCACGGCGGGCATCGCGGGGTGCGTCGGGCCCGTGCTTGCCGGCCTGTTGCTCGACCACTTCTGGTGGGGTTCGGTGTTCATCGCCGGTGTGGTCATCGCGGTGGTGACGTTCGTGGTCGGTTTCTTCGTCGTGCCAAAGTCGCGTGACCCACACCCGCGCCGGCTCGATCCGGTCGCGTTCGTCTTGTCGAGCGCCGGCTTCACCAGTCTGTTGTTCGGCATCATCGAGGCACCCGAAAGAGGATGGCTCGACAGCTTGACGATCAGTGCGCTCGCGGCGGGCGCGTTGTTGCTGCTCGCCTTCGCACTCTGGGAGTTGCGCAACCCGGCGCCCATGCTCGAGTTGCGCTTGTTCCGTCGCCGCGGGTTCACGGTCGGCGCCATCACGATCACCGTTGCCTACCTCAGCATCTTCGGCTTTCAGTTCACCGCCGTCCAGTACCTGCAATCGGTCAAGGGCTACAGCGCCCTGCGCGGAGGATTCGGCGTCTTGCCGATCTCCGCAACCATCGCATTGATCGCGCCGCGCACGGGACAACTCGCCCGCCGGTTCGACCCGCGCCAACTCGTTGCCGGAGGGCTCGGCCTTATGGCAATCGCCTACTTCGGCATCGCCTTCGTCGGGCCGCACACGCACTACGCCTACATGGCGGTCTTCCTGTTCGTCCTCGGCGCAGGTATCGCAGTGGTCATCGCGCCATCGACGACCGCCATCATGGAGTCGGTGCCCCCGGCCAATGCCGGCATGGGCTCCGCCATGAACGACATCACGCGTGAGATGGGCGTGGCGCTCGGCATCGCCCTCATGGGCACCATTCACGCGCTCGGTTACCGCTCGCGCCTCGGCAGCGCAGTGGCGGGTCTGTCCGACGCACAACGAGAGCAGGCCCGCAGCGCGATCAGCGCGGCCCACCGAGTCGGCGACGAAATCGGAGGCTCGCGCGGCGCGCAGTTCTCGGCCGCCGCCGACCGCGCGTTCACGTACGGCATGCGCTGGTCGAGCATCACGCTCGTCGTGTTGATGACGTTGGCCGCCACCCTCAACCGTCGCACCGCTCTGACTAGCATCCAGCCATGACCGCTCTCGACGACCGAGACCTGTGGTCGTTGGTCGAGCGGCGCGCCGCGCTGTCTGCCGACCGCCCACTCGTCGTCGACGAGCACGGGCGCACGGTCACCTTCGGCGAGTTCAAGTACCTCGCCGAGCGCGCTGCCGCCGGTTTGCACGGGCGCGGGGTCGGGCAAGGCACGCGCGTCATGTGGATGCTGCCGACGTGGATCGAGTCGCTCGTGCTCAGCGCGGCGCTCTCGCGCCTCGGCGCGATCCAAGTGCCGCTGATTCCGGTGTATCGCCAGCGCGAGATCGCGTTCATCGCCCGCCAGACCGCGGCACCGTTGATGCTCGTGCCCACCGTCTGGCGCGGCACCGACTACGTCGAGTTGGCCACGAGCGCTACGGCGACGATGGACGATCCACCGACGTTGATCACCGTCGACCGAGCGCTTCCCGACGGCGATCCGGCAACGTTGCCGCCGACGCCTACGGCACCGTCGGCCACCGATCTGCGGTGGATCTTCTACACGTCGGGCACGACGTCGGACCCCAAAGGAGCGAAGCACTCCGACGCCACGATCGCCGCGTCGTCCTGGGGCATGATCGAACCCTGGCGGTTGACCGATGACGACGTGATGACGTTGATCTTTCCCTACGCCCACATCGGTGGCGTGTCGCTTTTGATCATCGCTCTGATGGCGGGCAATCAACTCGTCATCGTCGAGGCGTTCGACCGGGCAGTGGTCGTCGACGCGCTGACGCGCTACGGCGTGACGCTCGCCGGTTCGGGCCCGGCATTCTGGCGTACCTTTATCGACGAGCAAGAGCAAAGTGACAGTCGCCTCTTCCCGCGGCTGCGATTGCTGATCGGTGGCGGCGCGGCCAAGCCGGCCAACATGCAGCGCGACGCGCGGCGGGTGCTGGGAGTCGACGTCGTGTCGGGCTACGGGCTCACCGAGTGCCCGGCGCTCGTGCTCAACCATTCGGGCGACCCCGACGACGTGCTCGCCACCGACGGTCGCACGATGGTCGGCGCGGAGATGCGCATCGTTCGCCCCGACGACGTGGTTGCCGACCCGAATCAAGACGGCGAGATACAGGTGCGCGGCGACATGCTCTTTCTCGGCTACCTCGACGGGTCGCTCGATGCCGACGCGCTCCTGCCCGATGGCTGGTTGCGCACCGGTGATCTCGGGCGCATGGACGAGCGCGGTCAACTCACCGTGACCGGGCGGCTCAAGGACATCATCATCCGCAAGGGCGAGAACATCAGCGCCAAAGAAGTCGAGGACGTGCTCATCGAGCATCCCGACATCCGCGATGTCGCGGTCGTCGGCCTGCCCGATGACGAGCGGGGCGAGCGCGGTTGCGCGGTCGTCGTGCCCATGGATCCTGCGCACCCGCCGACACTCGCGGCGCTGGCGGAGTACTGCGTCGCCGCGGGGTTGATGCGCCAGAAAATCCCCGAACAACTCGAGTTGCTCGACGCGCTGCCCTACAACTCCACCGGCAAAGTACTCAAAGCCGACCTACGCAAGAGGTACAACTGACGATGCGAGCATTCGACACCATCCTGTACGAAGAGGCCGACGGCATCGCGTGGGTGACGCTCAACCGCCCACAGCGACGCAACGCGTTCACCTTTCCGATGTGCCTCGAGCTCCAAGAGGTGTGGACCACGTTGCGCCATCGCGACGAAGTGCGTGTCGTGGTGCTCACGGCCACCGGTGATGACGCGTTCTGCACGGGCATCGATCGTTCGGAGGTGCGCACTGATTGGGCCGAGGACGCGCCCTCCGAGAACGCGGCCGACACCGCTGCCGCGGACAAGCTGATGATCGCCACTCCGTTCATGTACGACGACCCCGGTCGCTATCTCGGGCCCAAGGCCAACGACCTCTGGAAGCCGGTCATCGCGGCCGTCAACGGCATGGCCTGTGCGGGCGCCTTCTACATGCTGGGTGAAGTCGATTTCATCATCGCCGCCGACCATGCGACCTTCTTCGACCCCCATCTCGACTACGGCATGCCGATCACCTACGAAGGCGTGCACATGTTGCAGAAGATGCCGCTCGGCGAGATCCTGCGGCTGTCGCTGATCGGTGGGTCCGAACGCATGTCGGCGCGGCGCGCCTGCGAGATCGGCATGGTCACCGAGGTCGTGCCGGCCGCCGAATTGCGGGCATCTGCCGAATGGGCGGCGGCACGCATCGCCGCGCACGACACCCTGCCCGTGCAGGCCACCGTGCGCGCCATCTGGAACGGCCGCGAGATGCACCGCAGTCAAGCCATCGCCAACTGCGGGCCGTTCTCCTGGCTCGGCACCAACAACGAGAACCTGACCCGAGGGCAAGAGCGGTTCGCGTCGGGACAACGCCCGCCGTATCGCCTGCGCTAGCCGACGGGCCGCCCGGCTTCGGCGTCCCCGCGGGGACGTCCGGGTCTGCACCCACGGGGCATGTCGTTTTGCGCGATTGGCCAGTGTTACCGAAGTTGGCCAGTGTCACCGAAACGCGCCGCCGCACACATCGGTCGCTCCACCGCGCTACGCGCGGCCTACATCCGCACAGCAGTGCGAGGTTGCTGGGGTCGGTGGGCGACTGATGCCCGGTTCTCGCTGTCGAACGTCGGACATATTGCGACGTTCGACAGCGAGAACGACTGAATCCGAGGGCTCAGATTGCGAACGTGCGAGCTTGCCCAAAGCACGCTGGGCGTGCGTTTGCACTACGAAGCTCCGTTCGTACTCGGCCGCCGTACATCGTTCATGATGTCTCGGCTGACCGCGCCCTCGCTTCGTATACGGCTCTCGTAGATCAAGCTCGGGGCCCGCTCCGGCGCCCACCGCCTGTGCGACAATGATGCCCATGGCTGTCGCGATCAGACCTGTCACGAGTGTCGTCGGCGCGGAGATTTCGGGCGTCGACCTACGCGAGCCGCTGGCGACGACCGACGTCGAAGCGATCGAGCAGGCGTTGATCGATCACCTCGTGGTGTTCTTCCGCGATCAGCACCTCACCGACGCGCAGCAGCGGGATTTTGCCGCCCAATTCGGCGAGCTCGAGCCGTTCGTGCTCGCCCCGCCGGCCAATCCCGACGTGCCCGAGATGCACGCGCTGGCCTTCGACAACGGCGCGGCCGCGCTCGGCTCGCGTGTGGACAGCTGGCACACCGACGGCACGTTCATGGAGAGCCCACCGCTGGGCACAGTGCTGCGGGCCGTCGAATTGCCGGCCTACGGCGGCGACACCTGCTGGGCCAACATGTACGCGGCCTACGAGGCACTGTCGCCGGCGCTGCGCGAGATGGTCGAGGAGCTCGACGCCGAGCACGACTACATGAAGGTCAAGTACACGACCTTCGACGACTTCGACGACCCCGAGGCCGAGCTGCGCAAGCTGCGCGCTCGCTACCCGCTGGTGCGCCACCCGATCGTCCGCACGCATCCCGTGACCAAGCGCAAGCTGCTGTACGTCAACCGCAACTACGCCACCCGCATCGTGGGGCTCACCGAGCGTGAGAACGAGATGCTGTTGCCGTTCCTGTTCGACCACGTGCGCGACCCGCTCTTCCAGTGCCGCTTCCGGTGGCAGCCCGGTTCGGTCGCATTCTGGGACAACCGCTCGACGCAGCACTACGGCGTGCCCGACTACCCGGGTCGCCGCGTGATGCACCGCATCGTGATCGCCGGCGACAAGCCGTTCCGGTAAGGGTCGCCGCCGCGGCTACCGGGCCGGCAACGACTCGAGGCCCGGCTCCATGGCCACCTCGAAGCTGTTCGCCACCATCGACAGCATCGTGTACTGACCGACGGTCATCACCAACTCGATCAGCTGCGCCGGGTTGAACATCGAGTTCAGCTCGGCATAGGTACCGTCGCTGATCAATGCCGACGAGTGGAGCTCGTCGGCCGCTCGCAACAACGCCACCTGATGGGGCATCCATCCCCCTGCCTCCGGGCCGTGCGGTACCCGGTCGATCTCGTCGCGCTGCAACCCGAAGTGCTCCGCGTATTCGACGTGGTGCCCCCATTCGAACTCGGATTGGCAGTTCCACGCGGCCCGCAACGCCAACAACTCCGCGTCGCGCCGCTCGAGCGCGCCGTGTACGGCCAGCGCGGCGGCCCATTGCAGGAACGGGCCGATCAACTGGTCGTTGTGGGCCAGCGTCAACAAGATGTTCAGCGGCTTCTTGC
>JBDTLT010000017.1:0-48740 GCA_039934635.1 Acidimicrobiales bacterium | reverse complement strand
AGACGAGCTCGAAGCGGTGCACCCTGCGCACGGCGCGTGGTTCGCCGAGCAGTGCCGGCAAGGCCCCGTTGTGATGGCAGGGCGCCAGGTGCCGTCGGTTGGCGGTGTGGTCATGATCGACGTCGCGACACGCGCCGAAGCCGAAGCTTTCGCCGCGGGCGATCCGTATACGAGCGCGGGCGTGGCGAGCTACACCGTCATCGAATTCAACTTGGCCCGGTGCTTTCCCGACCGGCTGCCCGAGATCGGCGGTAGCTGAGCGGTGCCGTTGGTCGACCCGACGCAGCTGTTCTCGGGAGCGCCGTTGTCGATGGAATCGTCATCAGATCGACGGCAACGAACGTTGCTCGGCCCCTTACGAAGGCGTAGGTCGGTTTGCTTGGCGGCGCCATTGGGTACAGTCGCCGGATGGAAATTATTCGACATGACGATGGCTCGTTGACCGTACCCGTGGCTCGTGATCGTCATGCCGACGACAACGTAGACGAACCCGTCGACACCGGCCCGACGACGATGGTGATACGCCCGGGCGAAGGCGGCTATGCAGAGGCGCTGGCCGAATGGGATGCGCAGCAGAATCCCGACCGTGGTGAGGCGGTTTCCACCGCGTCTGGTCGCGAACAGGCGATGCACGTGGTGCACGCCGTGGCCGAAGACCCGAAGCATGTCCACGAAGCGGTAGAAGCACTCGACGATGCCGACGCAAGTGCCGAGGCACTGCGCCATGTGCTCGTCGGTGGCACACCGTCAGTGCAGGCATTTGCCTCAGAGGTGGCCGAGGCCGAGGGTGGAGAGCAGTTGGCTCCGCACAAGGCCACCAAGATCATCGGTGAAGTGCTGGCAGAGATCGACGCCGTCAACTAGCGCGCGTTGTGTGCGCGACGCGTGTCGCTCAGTCGTGCACAATGGAGCATGTCGATCAAAGGGCTTGCCGTCATCATCGTCGTGCTCGCGATAGCGGCGTGTGGCGGCGAGACGCATCGAGGCGAGAACGCGCCGAACGCGACCACACCGATCTCCGCGACTGCGGCCTCGACTACCGCGGTCGCGAGCCCTACAACCGCAAGTCCTACCACCGCGAGCCCGACCACCGCGAGCCCGACCACCGCTCCATTGGTGGCGTGTAGTGCACCGACGAGCTACAACATCGGCGGAGGCATCGTGGTCGTTCCACCGGTGGGGGCGTCGCTCAAGTGTGAAGCGGGCTGGCGGATGTTCGGATGGATCGGCCAATCCGGTGACGGAATCCTGTTGATCCAACACGTGGCCGGGGCTTCCTGGAGTACCGACTACTACGGACCCGGCTGTGGCGGTGTGGCCTCTGCCCCGAGCGACGAGTTGGTCAAGTCGGGCCTGCCGAAAGCGTTGGCGGACAAATGGGGCGGCGGCTGTGGACGTTGACCGCCGACCCCGTTAGCGGTCAGCGCAGGCGCCAATTCTCGCGAGAGCCGCTGGCGAACTTCTCTTGCCCGGCTTCGAGCGCCGATGGCTCGTTGCCGAGGCGAGTGAGGATGTCGCTGATCGACAGCGCTTGTTGACGCCCCATCTCGAGCGCCGCCCACAGTGCGCGCATCGAACCGACGACTGCGACCGGTGGTGCATCGGCGATGCGTTGCGCCACCCACGCCGCGGTCTCGCGCAGCTTGTCCTGCGGGACGACCTGCGACACCATGCCGATCTCGTACGCACGCTGCGCGGACAGCCGCTCGCTGTTGCCCATCAACGTCATGCGCATGATCTCAGGGAACGGCACCTTCGACAGCATGTGGATCGGCTCGTACGCCGCGGTCATGCCGTAGGTGACGTGCGGATCGAAGAACGTCGCGTGCTCGGCGGCGATGATGAACTCGGTCTCGCCGAGCATGTAGAACGCGCCACCACAGGCCATGCCGTTGACCGCGGCGATCACCGGCTTCCACAAGCGACAGCTCTTGGGGCCGATGTTGTCGCCGGGATCGTCGAACATCCACGGGCTCGACAACCACCCGGTCATGCGGTCACCGGTGGTGAACGCGACGCCTTGATCCATCGTCTCTTTGCGGTCGATGCCGGTGCAGAACGCCTTTTCGCCGGCGCCGGTGAGAACGATGCAGCGCACGTCGTCGTTGTAGCGCAGTCCGTGCCACAGGCCGCGCAACTCGCGCTGCATCTGATCGTTGAACGCGTTGTGCGCCTCGGGCCGATTGAGCGTCACCCACGCGACGCCGTCGGTTTCTTCGTAGATGATGGTCTGGAACTCGCTCATGCCGTCCGCTCTTCCCGCTCTGAAGGCTGCTCGGGCCAGGTCACACTTCCGTGTAGTTGTCGGGGTAGTACTCGAGGCCGAGGTGAGTGATCATGTCCTCGCCCATCATCCAGCGCAGCGTGTTCTTGAGCTTGGTCAACTGGATGAAGAGGTCGTGCTCGGGATAGAGGCCCGGAGCAACCTGCGGGCTCTTGTAATAGAAGCTCAACCATTCTTGGATGCCGCCCATACCGGCGCGCGATGCGAGGTCGGAGAACAGCGCGAGATCGAGCGCCAGCGGCGCAGCCAAGATCGAGTCACGGCACAAGAAGTCGACCTTGATCTGCATCGGGTAGTTCATCCACCCGAAGATGTCGATGTTGTCCCAACCCTCTTTGTTATCGCCGCGTGGCGGGTAATAGTTGATGCGCACCTTGTGGTAGATGTCGCCGTAGAGCTCTGGGTTGCGATCGGGCTCGAGGATGTGCTCGAGCACGCCGAGCTTGGACTCTTCTTTCGTCTTGAAGCTCTCGGGATCGTCGAGCACCTCGCCGTCGCGATTGCCGAGAATGTTGGTCGAGTACCAACCGGCGATTCCCAACATGCGCGCTTTGAACATCGGCGCGAGCACCGTCTTGAGCAGCGTCTGGCCCGTCTTGAAGTCCTTGCCGCTGATCGGGATCTTGTGAGTGGACGCGTATTCGCGCAACACCGGGATGTCGACGGTGAGGTTCGGGGCGCCGTTGGCGAACGGGATGCCCTCGAGCAACGCCGCGTACGCATAGAGCATCGATGGTGCGATCGTCGGGTCGTTGGCATCGATTGCTTTTTCGAACGATGCAATGTCTTGATGTGCGGCGCCCACCTCGAGGAAGATCTCGGTCGACCCACACCACACCATCACCATGCGATCGACGGCGTTGTCGTTGGCGAACTTGTGAATGCCTTCACGGATGCCTTCGAGCATCTTTCGCTTGGACCCGACACCGATCACGTTGGGGCCATCGAGGCGCTTGACGTAGAACGGATCGAACGCCGCCTTCATCGGTTGCACCGAGCGCAATGATTCGGCGATCGCCTCGAGGTGGCGCGACTCGAGCACGCCCGCGCGTGATGCCGCGACGTACGCGTCGTCGGGGAACGGATCCCACGCACCGAACACCACGTCGTCGAGCGAGGCAAGCGGCACGAAGTCGCGGATCAACGGCACGCGTTGGTCAGTGCGCTTACCGAGACGAATGGTGCCCATCTGCGTCAGCGAGCCGATGGGTGCAGCCATGCCGCGTTTGACGAGTTCGACTCCGGAGATGAGCGTCGTCGCGACGGCACCGAGGCCGACCGTGAGTATGCCGAGCTTGCCCGATGCAGGGGCAATGGTAGGGGTGGGGGGAGCGGGCACAGCGCCTCCTTGGGCGGTGGGTCGGTCGAGCGCAACGCGTCGACGGACCTCGGAATGGGTCCGACGCTAGCGCCTGCCACTGCTCCGCGGGCCTACCAGAGCGCAGCTTCGCGCTTTGCGCGGGGACCCTCGAGGTTAGAGATCGACTTGAATGCCGACTTCGACGGTGCGGTCCGACGGCAAGTTGAAGAAGCGCGCCGCACGAGTGGTATTGCGCGACATCACGGTGAACAACTGCTCACGCCATCGAGCCATACCGGCGTTCTCGGTCACGTTGAGGCTCTCGGCTCCGAGGAAGTACGTCGCATCCTCCGGTCGGATACCGAGCTCGGCGACAGCTCCTTCGGTGAGACCTAGGCGGGCGTTCGGTTCTTCCATGAAGCCATAGCTGAGGATGATCTGTTTGACGCCGCTGCCGAGATCGATGACCTGCGAGCGTTCGTCGGGGGGAACACGCGGGATGTCCTGCGTGCGAATCGACATGATGTAGGTGCGGTCGTGGAGCACCTTGTTGTAGCGAAGGTTCGCGATCAATGCCGGCGGCGCGACACGCGGAGTAGAGAACAAGAAGATGGCGACACCGGGAACGCGCGGAATCGGTGTCGGTGAAACTGCGTCCATCAAATCGGTGAGCAATATCTCGCCGCGATGGATTCGCTCCGCGACGAGCTGACGTCCGGTACGCCACGTGGTCATCAATGTGAAGACAATCGCGGCGACCACCAGCGGGAACCAGCCGCCATCGGGAATCTTGAACAAGTTCGCGGCGAGGAATCCCACGTCGATGATCAAGAAGAAGCTGCACAGCATGCCGGCTGTCCACGCGCTCCACTCGAAACGTTCGCGCAACACGACATAGAGCAAGATGGTGGTGATGACCATCGTCGCGGTCACTGCGAGACCGTACGCGGCGGCGAGGTTGGTCGAGCTGCGGAACCCGATCACGAGACCGATGCAGGCGACCATCATCGCCCAGTTGATGGTGCCGATGTAGATCTGCCCGAACGCGCTGGCCGACGTGTGCTTGATCTTGACGCGTGGGATGTAGCCCAGCTGCACTGCCTGCATCGTCAGCGAGTACGCGCCGGAGATCAACGCCTGCGAGGCGATCACGGTGGCAAAGGTGGCCAGCACCACGAGGGGCACCAACATCGCTTCGGGGGCGAGGCGATAGAAGGGATTGTCGATCGCCGCCGGGTCGCCGAGCAGCAACGCGCCCTGCCCGAAGTAGCACATCAGCAGCGACGGCAACACGAGCGTGATCCAGCCGATGCGAATTGGCTTCGGACCAAAATGACCCATGTCGGCATAGAGGGCCTCGCCGCCGGTCACGACGAGGAAGATCGATCCGAGCGACAAGAAGCCATGGAACCCGTTGTCGCGGAAGAAGCGAACGCCGTAGATGGGGTTGAGCGCCTTGAAGATCTCTGGGTGATCGGCGATGTGCGGTAGTCCGATCAACGCGATCGTGAAGAACCAGATGACCATGATCGGCCCGAAAACGCGGCCGATGGTGGCGGTTCCCTTGCGTTGGATCGTGAAGAGGAAGATGAGGATGGCGATCGAAACGGGAATGACCCACGACTCGAAGCGCGAGGTCGCGACTTCGGTTCCTTCGACCGCCGAGAGCACCGAGATGGCCGGTGTGATGATGCCGTCGCCGTAGAGCAATGCCGTGCCGAACAGGCCGATGAGTACGAGCGCGACGCGTGCCCCGCGCGCAGACGCACCCTTTGGCGCCACCAGCGAGGTGAGGGCCAAGATGCCGCCCTCGCCCTGGTTGTCGGCGCGCATCACGAAGATCAGATACTTCACCGTGATGACGATCATCAACGACCAGAACGTCAACGAGAGGATGCCCAGAATATTGGGCTCGATCACCTCGAGTCGGTGAGCGCGGCTCTCGAAGGATTCTCGGAGGGCGTACAGCGGGCTCGTGCCGATGTCGCCGTAGACGACGCCGAGCGCGCCGAGCGTGAGGAGGGCGGTCGCCGGCTTGGCGTGGCCGTGATGGCCGCTCGCGTCCGGCTCGGGGTCGCCCCGCTTAGGGTGTTCAGGCATGCGGGGGCAGAATGTACGTCATCGCGCCTGGGTCGGCTCAACACCAGACCGTGAAGGCTCGATGAAATTGGGGCGGTGATCGTGTCGAACTGGAACTTGGCCGAGGTCTGGGAGACGGTGGCCGAGCAACTTCCGGACGCTCCGGCGCTTGCGCACGGCGCTCAACGGCGCACTTGGCGGGCGTTCGACCGCAACGCCAACGGCATTGCCCGAACGTTGCTCGACCACGGCCTGGGTGAGCAGCACAAGGTGGCGCAATATCTCTACAACGGGGTCGAGTATCTCGAATCGATGTTCGCGGCATTCAAGGCCGGTCTGGTGCCCGTCAACACCAACTATCGCTACGGTGAGGACGAGCTCCTCTACCTCTTCGACAACTCCGACGCCGCCGCGGTCGTATTTCACAGCACGTTCGTCGAGCGCCTCGATGCCATACGCGACCGGCTACCCAAGGTGCGGTGCTGGTTGTGGGTCGACGACGGGACGGGCCCCTGCCCCGACTGGGCCCTGCCCTACGGCGCGGCGGCGGCCACCGGTGCCCCACGCGTCGTCGCTCCCTGGGGCCGCCGTCCGGACCATCTCTTCTTCCTCTACACCGGCGGCACGACCGGCCTGCCCAAGGGCGTCATGTGGCGGCAGGACGATCTGTTCGCGATCCTCAATCGCAGTGCCACCCGCCGCTATCGCGAGGACGGCGGCCTCGACGATGTCCGAGCCGCGCTCGATTCGCCCGGCTTCGTCCACTTGTGCGCGTGCCCGCTGATGCACGGCACCGGTGTGGTGTCGTCGATCAGCGCGTTGAACCAGGGCGGTGCCGTCGTCACGCTGCCGAGCCGCACGTTCCACGCCGAAGAGTTGCTCGACGTCGTGACCCGAGAGCGGGCGCAGTCGATGGCGATTGTCGGCGACGCATTCGGGCGACCCATCGCCGACGCGCTCGACGCAAATCCCACGCGTTGGGACATTTCGAGCCTGGTGTTCATCATGTCGTCAGGTGTTCGCTGGAGCGACGCGGTCAAGGACACGTTGTTACGTCATCACCCCAAGGTCATGCTCGTCGACACGCTCGGTTCGTCCGAAGCGCTGTCCGTCGGGCGGTCGGTCAAGAAGAGCGGCGGTGACGGGCAGAGCGGGCGCTTCTCACTCGGCCCCCGCACCCGCGTGATCAACGACGACGGGCGCGACGTGATCGCCGGATCGGGGGAGATCGGCCTCGTCGCGAACATCGGGCGCGGGCCGATCGGCTACTACAAGGATCCCGAGAAGTCGGCGCGCACGTTCCCTCTCATCGATGGCAAGCCCGCCACGATCCTCGGCGACTTCGCGACGGTCGAAACCGACGGAACGGTCACGCTGCTCGGTCGAGGGTCGGCGTGCATCAACACCGCCGGCGAAAAAGTGTTTCCCGAAGAAGTCGAAGACGTGATCCGCACGCATCCGTCGGTCAACGACGTTGCCGTCGTCGGCGTGGCCGACCCGAAGTACGGCGAGATGGTGTGCGCGCTCGTCGAGGCTCGCCCCGGAGCGATCATCGACGAGCTGGCGATCGTCGCGCATGTCAAGGCCAGCCTCGCCGGCTACAAGGCCCCCAAGCACGTGCTGCCGGTCGATTCGGTGACCCGGGGGCCCAACGGCAAGCTCGACTACAAGGGCCTGAAAAACCGAGCCACCGAACTACTTGGCGTCGCGGGGCAGCCCTAGTACGCGCTCGCCGACGATGTTGCGTTGGATCTGTGCGGTGCCGCCCCAGATCGTTTCACTGCGGGAGAAGAAGAACGACGATTGCAGTGTCGATGCCGGATAGTCGGCGGCGGCGACGCGCCGCCCGTAGCCGGGCACCATCTCTTCTTGCTCGGAGCCGGTGAGGATCTGCCCCGCCGGCCCCATCACGTCGATCGCCAACTCCATCACCTCTTGGTGATATTCGGACCAGAACATCTTGTTGAGTGCACTGAGCGCGGAGAGTCCGCGGCGTTGCTCTTCGGACAACGACTTGCCCTTCAACACGCCGGTCAGCGACCGCAATCCGTTGATGCGCATGATCTGCACCTTGGTCCATGCGCTCGCGAGGCGCTGGCGCGTCAGCGGATCGCTCGCCTGACCGTTGGCGGTCGCGGTCGCGATGATCTCGTCGAGCTCTTTCGCGAAACGGCGGTAACCAGTGGTGGCGGAGGTGCCGCGCTCGAAGCCGAGTGTGGTCATCGCCACCTTCCAGCCTTCGTTGACCGCGCCGACGACGTTGTCGCGGGGGCAACGAGCGTTGGTGAAGAACACCTCGCAGAACTCCGCGCCGCCGTCGATCTGTTTGATGCGGCGTACCTCGACCCCGGCCTGGTTCATCGGGCACAACAGATACGAGATCGCCTTGTGGCGCGGCGCGTCAGGGTCGGTGCGACACAGGAGGAACGCGTAGTCGGCCTGGAATCCCTGCGTCGTCCAGATCTTCTGACCGTTGATGATCCACTCGTCACCGTCGAGGGTGGCGGTGCAGCGCAAAGACGCGAGATCGCTGCCCGAATCGGGCTCACTGAACCCTTGGCACCACGCCACCTCACCGCGCGTGATCTTCGGGATGAACTCGGTCTTCAGCGCTTCGGACCCCCATTGCAGGATCGTCGGCCCGACCAACGTGTCGCCGAAGAAGTCGCCGCGCATCGGCGCGCCGGCGCGGTTGAACTCCTCGGCGAGCACCACGGCTTCCATCGTCGTCAGCCCGCGGCCCCCGTACTCTTTGGGCCACGTCGCGCACAACCATCTGCCGTCGACGAGCTTGCGATTCCACGAGCGCAGCCATATGGCGCGTTGCTCGGGGCTCTGTGCGAAGCCGGGCTCGAACCAACCGGGGGGCAGGTTGTCCTCGAGCCAGGATCGGACCGTGCCTCGGAAAGCCTCGGCCTCAGGGGGATAGGTCAGGTCCATCGCCGTACAGTAAAGACCCTTGCGGGCCGACCGTGCACCCGCCGATCGAGAGGGGCCTCGACAATGGCAAATGACGTAGTGATCGTGGAGGCCGTTCGCGCCCCGGTGGGGCGGCGCAACGGCGGTCTGTCGGGTGTCCATTCGACCGACCTCTTGGGAACGGTCCAGCGAGCGTTGATCGAGCGCGCCGGCATCGACCCCCGCGAAGTCGGCCAAGTGGTCGGGGGATGCGTCAGCCAGGTCGGCATGCAGTCGGCCAACATCACGCGCAACGCGTGGCTCGCCGCCGGTTTGCCGCTCGAGGCCGCGGCAACGACGGTCAACGCACAGTGCGGATCATCACAACAGGCCACCAACCTCGCGGTGGCGATCGTCGCGGCAGGCGTCGTCGACATGGCGGTCGGCTGCGGTGTCGAGAGCATGAGCCAGGTGCCGATGGGATCGTCGGTGGCCAAAGATGGCAGCACCGGCAAACCGATCACCAAGAAGTACTGGGCCCACTTCGAGAACACGACGCAGTTCGAAGGCGCCGAGCGCATCGCGGAAAAGTGGGGGATCACTCGCGAAGATTGCGACGCGTTCGGCAAACAGTCACAAGACCGCGCGATCAGGGCGTGGGCCGAAGGTCGCTTCGATACGCAGATCGTGCCGATCGACGCGCCCGTTGTCGACGAAGGCGGAGCGCAGACGGGTACGCAATCGATCGCCCGTGACGAAGGCCTGCGCGAGACGACGCTCGAAAAATTGGCGACCCTCAAGCCGGTCCTCGATCGCACGCCGGCCTTTCATACAGCGGGGACCGCGTCGCAGATCAGCGACGGCTCGGGTGCGGTGCTCGTCACCACCGAGGCCAACGCGTCGCGCCTCGGTCTGCGGCCGCGAGCTCGCGTAGTCGATACCTGCCTCGTCGGTAGCGACCCCGAGTTGATGCTCACCGGTCCGATCCCGGCGACGCAGCGCCTGCTGGCGCGCAACGGTTTGACCATCGATGACATCGACGTGTTCGAGATCAACGAGGCGTTTGCGTCGGTCGTGCTCGCATGGCAACGCGAGGTCGGTGCCGACCCGGCACGCGTGAACCCCAACGGGGGCGCGATTGCACTCGGTCATCCGCTCGGCGGCACGGGCGCGATCCTGCTCACCAAGGCGCTGCACGAGCTCGAGCGCACCGGCGGCCGCCGCGCGATCATCACCATGTGCTGCGGCGGGGGGCTGGGCACCGGCACGCTCATCGAGCGCCTCTAGAGAGCCCCCTCGGCCTAGCTGCCGATGACGCGGACGGGATTGCCGTCGAGCCACGCCGCGATGTCCTCGACGATGTCGTGGAAGAAGATGCGGTAGCAGCCCTCGGTGACATAGCCGAGATGGGGGGTCACGACGAGGTTGTCGAGCGTGCGGAACGGGTGATCGAGCGGTAGCGGCTCGACGCCGTATGTGTCGAGGCCGGCGCCGGCAATGACGCGTTCGCGGAGCACCTGGGCGAGCGCATTCTCGTCGACGATGGGCCCGCGGCTGCTGTTGATGAGATACGCGCTGCGTTTCATCAGCCGAAGCTCGCGGTCGCCGACGAGGCCTCGGCTGCGCTCCGACAACACGAGGTGAATCGACAAGAAGTCGGCCTGAGCGAAGAGTTCGTCTTTGGTGACGAGCGTCGCGCCGATCTCGGCACAGCGATCGGCCGTGAGGTTTTGGCTCCACGCGATGATGTTCATGCCGAATGCCGTGCCGACGTTGGCGACGATGCCGCCGAGGCGTCCGAGCCCGCAGAGACCGAGCGTGTGCCCATGGAGGTCGGAGCCGACGGTGAGCATCCACCCGCCGTTCTTGACGTTGCGGTCCTCGCGCGGCACCTGTCTCGCGCACGACAAGATCAACGCCCATGTCAGCTCGGCGGTGTTGTGCAGGGCACCGCCGGTACCGCAGTAGACGATGCCGCGCTCGCGCAGTGCGTCACCATCGATGGCCGCGTTGAAGGGGCCGGTCGTCACCACCAGTTCGAGATTGGGCAACTGGTCGATGACCTCGCGGGGCAGCGCCGTGCGTTCACGCATTGCGACGATGATTTGATAAGGCTGCAACGCCTCGACCAATGCCGCGGGCTCCGCGATGTGATCTCGGAACTGGTGGGTCTGCACGCGATCGTCGATGGTGGTCCAGTCGGCGTAGTCGCGCGCGACCTCTTGATAGTCGTTGAGAATGGCCACACGTCGCATGGAGCGGCAGGCTAATCGGCGACGGCGGTTACCTCCTCGGTCGTTCGATCGTGTACAAATCAGATCGTGCTCGGCCAAGACAAGTGGGGTGCCCTCGTTCTCGGGCCCGAGGTGATGATCGAGGGCCGGCCCGGCGGGCCGCTCCAGGGCCGGGACTTCGTGGTCAAAGACGTGTTCGACGTCGCGGGCTACGGGACCGGTGCGGGTAACCCTGAATATCTCGCCGCCCACCCCGCCGCATCCACCACTGCGCCCGCGGTGGCCAAGCTCGTTGCCGCGGGCGCGCGGCTGGTGGGCAAGGCGGTTACCGACGAGTTCACGTGGAGCTTGGCCGGCACCAACCCCCACTACGGCACGCCCCGCAACCCCCGTGACCCTGACCGGATACCGGGCGGCTCATCGAGCGGATCTGCGGTCGCGGTGGCTGCAGGGCTCGTGCCTTTCTCGTTGGGCACCGACACCGCCGGTTCGGTGCGCGTGCCGGCGTCGTACTGTGGCGTGTTCGGTATCCGCCCGACGCACGGGCGCGTGGACAACACCGGCGCCGTGCCCTTGGCGCCGAGCTATGACACCGTCGGCTGGTTCGCACGCGACGGTGGGTTATTGCGCGACGTGGGCACCGTGTTGTTGGGCGGGGACGCCGATCGCACACCACCGCAAGAAATCGTGATCCTGTCCGACGCGTTCCTACTCGCCGACGATGAGGTGCGGGAGGCCTTGCTCGCCGCGCTCGAACGCGTCGCGGTGAGCGCGAACCTGCGACTGGCCCGCCATCACTTTTCGCAAGACGGCGTCCGGGGTTGGCAGGCGATGGCCGAGGCGTATCCCAAGTTGATGGCGCCCGAGGCGTGGGCGGTACACGGCCCCTGGCTGACCGACGCGCAACCCGAACTCGGCCGCGGGGTGTCCGCTCGCTTCGCGATGGCGGCCAAGGCGACGCGCGAAGCGGCCGACGCAGTGCGGCCAGTGCGCGACGCCGCTATCGCCCGGCACCGCGAACTCTGTCGCCACGGAGCGATCCTTGCTGTGCCCGCGGCGCCGTCGGTCGCGCCACGACTCGACCTGGCCGTCGACGAATTGCCCGCCCTGCGCGCCCGCACACTGGCCGTGAACATCGTGCCGACTCTCGTCGGTGCTCCGTGCGTGTCGCTACCGGTCGCGAGCATCCATGACCTTCCGGTCAATCTTGCGCTCATCGGTGCGCACGGTAGCGATGAGACACTTTTAGAGATCGCGGCCGGGCTCGCATAACCCCCGCGCGGGCACGGATATGCGTCCATACGACCCATGGGCGGCGAATCGCCTCACAATATCCTTGGCCTCACTTTCCGCTCTGGCCGATGGGGTCATGTACATGGATCAGCCCGAGATCACTGTGACGATGCCGGCGTACAACCGTGCCGACCTCATCGCCCGGGCCATCGAGTCGGTGCAGTCGCAGACGATGTCCTCTTGGGAACTCGTCATCGTCGACGACGGCTCGACTGACGCAACGCTCGAGATCGCGCGCGGCTACGCGAAGAGTGATCGACGGATCAAGATCTTTCAGAACGAATGCAATTTGGGCATCGGCAAGACGCGCAATCACGCGTTGATGCGATCGACCGGTCGTTTCATCACACCGCTCGACAGCGATGACTGGTATCAACCGCCGCGACTCGAGCGCATGCTTGCGGCCGCGGATGCACACGGTGCCGATTTGCTTTCCGACGACCTGTTGGTCATCCGCCACGGTGACGAGACACCGTCGACAACACTGAGCGAGCTTTGCGGTGAGCCGTTGCTCGAAATGCTCGAGATCGATATGGCGGGTCTGCTGCGCCGGCTGGGATTCGAGCGCGACGGCATCGCGGTCGGGTTGACGAAGCCGTTGATCCGGCGGCAGTTTCTCATCGACCATGGCATTCAGTACGACACCACGCTGCAAGTGGTCGAGGACTACTGGATGCTGGCCGACTGTGTCGCCGCCGGTGCGAAGTTCATCATGATCCCCGAGGCGTACTACTACTACCGACTGCACGCCGCGCACACCACGAGTGCGGCGAACTCGCAGAAGGACATCGTGTCGACCAAACGACGCCTCGAGGCCTTCTTGGACTCTGATGTCGCGGCAACCGATGTCGAGGCGGCGGATTACGCCCGCTACCACATCCGGCGCATGCAACTGTTGTCGTCGTACGCGACCTTCACCCATTCGATCAAGACACGCCGCATCCACAAGGCGATGTGGCAGCTGGTGCGCCAGCCGAGCGTGGTGGGCGAGTTCATGACCCGCCTGCCACTCGTGCTCGATCGCCGGCGCCGTGCCCGCAAAGGCGATCCGTTCGCGTTCGATCCGCTCTCCGGTGGGCACCGATCACGCAAGGTGCCGGTCGCGTCGAAGCACGCGAAGTAGCGCAACGCGCGGGCGACCGCGGTGCGCCGTCAGACCACGGTGACGGTGATCTCGTGAAAGCCTTCGGCGCCGTCCGGTCGTGGGTCGACGAAACTGCTCGATTGCACGGCGCCCGACTTGTCGGTGGCGCGCACGCGCAGCACGTGCTTGCCCGGCGTCGCGTCCCATTCGTAGACCCATTGCAGCCATGTTTCGTCGGTGACCGCACCGCCGAGCTTTGCCGGTGCCCACGCGCCGCCGTCGACCTGTACCTCGACGGCCGCGATGCCTCGGGTCGGTGCCCACGCCACACCGGCGACCGCGGTGCGGCCTTGCGTGACGCGTGCGCGGTCGCGGGGCACGTCGACGCGTGACATCGTCTTCATCGGGCCGAGCTTGGACCATCCACGCGGTATCCAATAGCCGTCGTAGTCAGCCGTTTCGAGGCGGATTTCCTTGATCCATTTGACCGCCGAGACGTAGCCGTAGAGGCCGGGCACCACGAGCCGCGCCGGGAAGCCGTGGCGCAGTGGCAGCGGTTGACCGTTCATCGCAACCGCGAGCATGGCGTGGCGACCATCGAGCGCGAGTTCGGTGGGAAAGCCCGCGGTGAAGTCGTCGACCGACCGACCCACGACCTGCACACCACCCGGGCGCACGCCGGCCCGCTCGAGCAACGTGCGCAGCGGCACGCCACCCCACACTGCGTTACCGACGAGTGGTCCGCCGATCTCGTTCGAGACGCACGAAAGGGTGATGACGTGCTCTTCTTGCGGCATCGCGAGGATCTCGTCGTAGGTGAGTTCGAACGGGTTGTCGACCAACCCGCCGACCTTCAACTTCCAACTCGTGGGATCTACTTGAGGGATCTCGAGTGCCGTGTCGATGCGGTAGAAGCGGTTGTCACCGTCGAGCGGTGTGATGTAGCTCGACAGGCCGGCGACCGAGTCGAGACTCGCGAGTTGCGCGACCGCGGCGTCGGCCGGAGAGCTGACGACGTCGACACCGCGCGCCGCGATGACCTCACGAGCGCCCGATACCGATCGGTTACTGCGCAGTGCCCGGCCGACGCCAGTGGCCGAGAGTGCGACGACCGCCGCGCCGCTGCTGTAGGTGAGGAACGCGCGGCGCGATGCTGCGGTCGAAACGGCGCGCCGGCTGCGTTGTCTTCTCGCGGCGGCATGGTCGAGCGCCCGCAACAGGCCAAAGATCACCGCGGCGCCCAGTGCCGCCGAGATCGCGGCGCTCGTCCACGACCACAACGTCGACGCGCCCGGCACTCGCGCTGCGGCCCATGCGCCGATGAGGCCGAAGCCGGCAAGCGAGATCGCGATCTTGTTGCGTTGGCGCCGCGCGACCACGCCGATGAGTGCGCCCAGTGCAAGCGATACGACCACGATGGACGTCAAGAGGAATGGTTTGTCGTTCGTGCCCAGCGTGCGGATTGCAGTCTCGGTCGCGTCACCGGGAGTGTTGTCGACGAACACATCACCCACTGCGAGAACGAGCGACGGGATCGACCGGGAGAAACCCGAGAACAGTTCGCCGGCACCCAGCGCGACGGCGGCACCGAGTACCCCGGCGATCGCGGCCAACGAGGCGGGGATCGCGTCGTGGGGTGTCGCTGGAATGTCCCGCGGGGCCGCGGTGGGAATGGTCTTGGTCATGCTCACTGTGTTCCGTCGGCTTGATGCAACGTTACGCCTCACCCGAAGGTTCCCGGCGTCGGTGGCCCGAAGGGTCTCGCCGGGTGGGGCACCAAGGTTCTCGCCGTCTGTCGCTAGCATCCGGTGGTCATGGAGCTACGCCAACTCGACCGCGACGTCTACGCCTGTGAACAGGAGGACCGCGGTCTCGGCTGGAGCAACTCCGGGTTCGTCGCCCGCGGCGGTGGGTTCGTGATCGACACGCTCTACGACGTGACGCTGACCCGCGAGATGGTCGACCTCTACGCGTCGGTGCATCCATCGCCGGCGCAGCGACTCGTGAACACCCATCACAACGGCGATCACTGCTGGGGCAATCAGTTGTTCCGCGGTGCCGAGATCATTGCGCATCGTGGTTGCGCGGACCGATTCTCCGACTTCTCGCCGGCGCAGGCCGAGGCCATCCGCACGATGACCGATCCGCCCGAGCACCTCCGCGAGCTCGTGCACGAGTTCTCGCCGTTCGACTTCTCCGACGTCGTGCTGACCCCGCCGACCACCGTGCTCGATGCCGATCGCCGTTACGACCTCGACGGTATGGCGGTCGATGTCATCTATGTCGGTCCCGCGCACACCGAGGGTGATGTCGTGGTACACGCGCCCGAACCCGGCATCGTGTTCACGGGCGACGTGTTCTTCCATCGCTGTACTCCTATCGGCTGGGAAGGTTCGACGCAGCGCTGGATCGATGCGCTCGCCCGCATCGAGTCGTTGGCGCCGCAATGGGTGGTGCCGGGTCATGGTCCGGTGTGTGGCGTCGACGGTGTTCGTTCGATGCGCGAATACCTCGAGTACGTTCGCCGTGAATCGCGTGACCATTGGTCGGCGGGCCGCACGCCACTCGAAGCCAGCCTGCGCATCGAGCTCGGGCCTTATGCGGCATGGAACGAACCGTTCCGTCTCGCCGCCAACGTGCATCGCTGCTACCGCGAGTTCGCCGGCGCCGAGTGGAACGCGACCTACGACAGCGGTGCCGTCATGTCCGACATGCGCGCGTTGAAGACTGCCACACGCTGATGGGCCGCACCGATACGCCCGTCTCGAGCCCCGGCAGAGCACAGATGCTGCGGGCGTTGGGCTGGGACGATCAGTGGAACGATGCGCTGCACGCGCTGGCGTTGCCGGATGCCCGCCCGGCGCGCATCGTGCGCGTCGATCGGGGCGAGTGCGACGTCGTCACCGCGGGTGGTCGGGAGCGCGTGATCTCCGACTCCACGCGGGCCCAAGGAGCGATCGCACCGGTGACCGGCGACTGGATCGCGGTCGTCGACGACGCGGCGGATTCGGCGGCGCGGATCGCGGCGGTGCTGCCCCGGCGGCACACACTCGCTCGGCGCGACCCCGGCGAGCGTGTCGCCGAACAGGTGATGGTGGCCAACGTCGACAGCATCGCCATCGTGCACGGTCTCGACCGCCGCCTTCCTGCGGGCCGGCTCGAGCGCCTATTGATCATGGCGTGGGACAGCGGGGCCGAGCCCATCATCGTCTT
Source organism: Acidimicrobiales bacterium (assembly GCA_039934635.1). GTDB lineage: Bacteria > Actinomycetota > Acidimicrobiia > Acidimicrobiales > WLNW01 > DATLFA01. The sequence continues at coordinate 32,355 of JBDTLT010000017.1, read as the reverse complement.
GACGAAGAGCGATCTCGACGACCTCTACGACGCGCGCGGCATCGCCCGCGCGCTCGGCGGCGCGACCGCGGTCGTCGATGTCAGCCGCGTCGACGGGCGCGGGGTGTTCGAATTGCGGCGGCGCATCCCGATCGGGTCGACAGCCGCATTGGTCGGCGAGTCCGGTGCGGGCAAGTCGAACCTCTTGAACTTGCTCGTCGGCGAAGCAGTGCAAGCCACCGGCCGGGTGCGCCAGCGCGACGCCAAGGGCCGCCACACGACCGTCGCCCGGGAGATCCACGTGATTCCCGGCGGGGGAGCGGTGATCGACACACCCGGAATACGCGCGGTCGGGCTGGTGGCATCCGAAGAAACCCTGCACCGCGTATTCGCCGACATCGACGAGCTCGCGCAAGAGTGCCGGTTCGCCAACTGCGGTCACGGCAGCGAACCGCAATGCGCGGTGCAACAAGCCGTCGCCGCCGGCACGCTCGATCCGCGCCGCCTGCTGCGCTATCGCTTGCTCGCGGCGGAGATCGCCGAACAGCCGACTGCGCGGCAGAAACGCCCGCGCCGCTGACCCCCCTTCGACCGCCTCTAGCTGTCGGCGCTGGCGCGTTCGAGCTCGGCCAGCGTGCGGCGGTCGAGTTTGTGCGTCGCGTTGAGCGGCATCTCGTCGATGATGCGAATGCGCTCGGGCAGCTTGTAGCGCGCCAACCCCACTGCACCGTGCGTACGCAACTCATCGAGGGTGGGCGGGTCGTTGGGATCGACCGGTACGACGACGGCCACCCCGATCTCGGTCATCACGTCGTCGGCGCGCGGCACGATCGCGACCTCGGCGACTTTGGGGTGTGTCGACAGCACTTTTTCGACCTCGAGGGGATACACGTTGTAGCCGCCGCGGATGAACATCTCTTTCTTGCGCCCGGCCAGGCGGAAGCAACCCGCTTCGTCCTTGTAGCCGAGATCGCCGGTGCGCAGCCATCCGTCGCCCACGAGTGCGCGCGCGGTCTCTTCGGGGTTGTGCCAGTACTCGGCCATGTTGCACGGCGAGCGCATGCACATCTCACCGATCTCGCCGACCGGCAACTCGCGCAGGTCGTCGTCCGCGATCATTGCTTCGACACCGGGTCGGGGACGACCGATGGTGTACAGCGCTTCTTCGTCGGGCGCGTCGAGCGCGGTGAGCGTGCCCACGCCGCCGGATTCGGTCGACGAGTAGCGCACCGAATAGGGCGCGTGAAAACGCTCACGCGCTTCGCGTATGAGCCCCGGCGATGACGGGCCGGTACCCGACACGATGGCCTTGACCGAGCTGAAGTCGTAGCTGTCGAAGTCGGGTTGGCGCAGCATGAGCGCGATCTGCGTCGGCCCGCCGTTGAGCGCCGGCATGCGGTACTTGTGCACCAACTGCATCACGGTCTGCGCGCGCCACCGCGTCATCAGATGGATGGTGCCGCCGCCGGCCAGCATCCAGGGGATCTTGGTCATGCCGCCGACGTGTGCGAACTGCGTCGACGCGATGCTGTGGGTGCCCTGACCCCACGCGCCGCTGCCGCCGGTGTCCGAGGCGGCGATGGCACGGATCTGTGCTTCGCGGAACAACGCCCCCTTGGGCATACCGGTCGAACCGGACGTGAAACAGATGGTGAACCCGCGCTGCGGATCAGGGGGAAGCACCGGCGGCGCTTCGTTGCGCACTCGCATCGCGCGCACCATGTCCTCCGCGTTGTCGCCGCTGACGATCTCGAGCATCGGCACGGTCGCCGGTAGCCCGTCGATCAAGTCGGGGTCGGCGATGACGAGGCTCGGTTCGGCGCACTCGAGCGCGCCGGCGCGTTCTCGCGCAGTGAGCAGAGAGTTGACCCCCGCGGTGATCGCGCCGAGCTTGGCCAGCGCGCCGAAGAGCACGATGTACTCGATCGTCGACGGCATCACGAGCGACACGACATCGCCTTCGCGTACACCGGCGTGCGTCGCCAACCAAACAGCGCACTCGTCGCTGAATTGATCGAGCTGGCGGAACGTCGCGCCCCATCCTTCGGCAGACGCGTACGCGATGCGGTCGGGGAACTCGACAGCCGCACGGTTCAATACTTCGGCCAGCACTTGCTACTCCTCGATCATGGTGTTCTCGGCTTCACCGGTCAGTACGTGCTTCATCACCTTGCCGGTGGCATTGCGGGGGAGGGGCTCGTCGCGTATCTCCCAGAACTCGGGAACCTTGTAGTACGCCAACGTCGCGCCGACCCACTCGGAGAGCTCGCGCTCGTTGACCTTCATGCCGAGGCGCGGCACGACGACGGCTTTCACCTGCTGGCCCAAGGTGCGATGGTCGACGCCGACGATCGCGGCTTCGCCGATTGCCGGGTGCTCGTCGAGACGATTCTCGATCTCGATGGGATAGATGTTCTCGCCGCCGCGGATGATCATGTCGCGCTTGCGGGTCGCCAGGTAGAGAAGCTTCTCTTCGTCCATCCAACCGAAGTCACCCGACTTCAACCAACGGCCGGGGAAGAACGCGTCAGCGGTCGCCTTGGGATTGTCCCAATAGCCCGGCATCACCATCGGCCCTTTGATGCACACGTTGCCGATCTCACCGTTCGCCAAACGATTGCCCTCGTCGTCGATGATCGCGATCTGCGCCGTGGGAATCGCTTTGCCCATACACGCGTCGGGATGCGCTTCGAGCATCTCGGAGTTGGCCATCGTGCACAACCCGCCGCACTCGGTGAGGCCGTAGCCGATGCTGAAGTTCGCCGCCGCGTTGGGCAACTTCTCGCGCATGGCGCGCTGTAGTTCGGGGGAGAAGATCGAACCGCCACCGCCCATCGCCGTGACGTGCGAGAGGTCATATTTGTCGAAGTCGGGATGTTCGAGGATGCGCCAGACCTGTGTGGTGATGCCGCCCATGCGCGTAATCTTCTCGCGGGCAGTGATCTCGAGAATCTGCTTGGGGTCGAAGCGTCCGGTCGTCCAGATGTAGCGGATGCCGTGCGCGATGCCCGAGATCGCGGCCGACTGAAGCCCCGATACGTGGAACAGTGGTGCGGACACCACGTTCGTGGGCGGCGCGGGCGGAGTGGCCGACGGCTTTGGCGGATACTGCATGGCGCGGGCCGCGCCGGACAGCGTCGAGATCTGCACGAAGCAGATCAGGTTGCGGTGCGTGCTGATCGCACCCTTTGGCCGGCCCGTCGTGCCCGACGTGAACAAGATGGCGACGGCGTCGTCCTCGTGGATAGCTTCGCTGGGCAACGCGACGTCGACGGCCGGGTCCCAGAGCATGTCGGCGAAGTCACGCTCGATGACGACCACCGGTACGTCGATCGGGCGGTCCGCGATGCGCTGGTAGCGCTTCTGGTCGACGATCAAGACCTTGGGTTTCGTCAATTCGAGCCCGTAGACGATCTCGTCGGCCTGCCACCACCCATTCATCGCGCACGTGACGGCGCCGAGGGATGTGGCTGCCCAGAAACTCAGGACCCATTCGAGGCTGTTGGCGCCGAGCACGGCGATGCGATCGCCCTTGCCGATGCCGAGACGACGTAGCCCTTCGGCCACGGCCGCGACCGCGCGGATGTGCTCGCGGTAGGTGAGCGTCCGTCCGTCGTCGAAGACCCAACACTCGCGGTCGCCGAAGTCGGCCGACTTTTCCAACCAGTGCCGCAAATGGGGCGGGCGGTTCTTGAAGACCTGCTCCTCTTCGCCGAACACCTGCTCGACGACGATCTCGAAGGGGGCGCCGGGCGCGGTGAGCCGGCCGTACGCCTCCTCGATCGTCATTGCCGGTGTGGGACGTTGACTCATCGGCTCCCCCAAGGTCGTCACGCCGCTTTCTGGGCATCGTAGAGGCGGGCCGCCGGGTGAGTGTTCTCCGGCCGTTGGGTTTGGTGGGGGCGGGGGCGATAACGTCAGGGGCCGTGGATTTTCAACTGACGCCGGCGGAACTCGCCTTCAAAGACGAAGTGCGCACCTGGCTCGAAGAGCACATGGTGGGCGAGTTCGCCGCGCTACGAGGACGCGGCGGGATGGGTCAAGAAGACATCCCTTTCGCGACGTTGCTCGACTGGGAACGCGAGCTCGCCAAGGGTGGCTGGTTGGGCATCGACTATCCCAAGGACATCGGTGGACGCGAGTGCTCGCTGTCCGAACAGGTCATCTTCTTCATGACCTATGTCGAATCTCGTGCGCCGCATCGCATACCCAACATGGGCGTCACGCTGGCGGGCCCGACGATCATGGCGTACGGCACCGAGGCGCAAAAGCGCCGCTTCATACCCAAGATCCTCTCGGGTCAAGAGATGTGGTGTCAGGGCTATAGCGAACCCAACGCCGGCTCCGATCTGGCCAACGTGCAGACGAAGGCCGTGCTCGACGGCGACGAATGGGTCATCAACGGGCAAAAGGTGTGGACATCGCTCGCGCAGTATTCGCAGTGGTGCTTCGTGGTGTGCCGCACCGACGGGCAATCCAAGCGGCACAACGGGTTGTCCTACCTGTTGGTGCCGATGGATCAAGCCGGCATCGAGATCCGGCCGATCGTGCAGATAACCGGCGGAGCCGAGTTCAACGAGGTTTTCTTCACCGACGCCCGCACGCGCTCCGACATGGTGGTCGGCGAAGTGGGGCGGGGCTGGGAAGTCGCCATGGGCACGCTCGGTTTCGAGCGGGGCGCATCGACGCTCGGACAGCAGTTGGCGTTTCGCCGCGAGTTCGACGATCTCGTCAACTATGCCAAGAAGACCGGCGTCGCCGACGATCCGATCATCCGCCAAAAGCTGGCGGAGATGTACGGCACGCTCGAGATCATGCGCTACTCCAACCTTCGCATGCTCACCGTCGTCGACGGCGGCGGTGTGCCCGGGCCCGAGATGTCGATCGGCAAGCTCTACTGGTCCAACTGGCACCGGCGCTTCGGCGAAGTGATGCTCGACGTGATGGGTGCGGCGGCGCTCGCCGCGGGCAGCGACGCGACGGCGTCGCACGAACACGGCGCCATCGACTATCCGCTGGCGCCCATGCAACGCACGTTCCTCTACTCGCGGGCACACACGATCTACGCGGGTTCGAACGAGATCCAACGCAACGTGCTCGGCGAGCGCGTGCTCGGCCTACCGAGGGAGCCCAAATAGTGGCGGTGTACGCAATCTTCAACTACGACGTCGCCGACACCGACGGCTACAAGAGCTACCAGGCCTTGGCCGGCGCCAGCTTTGCCGGTCGTACGTTCAAGGTGCTGGCACTCGATCCGTCGACCACTCGGGTCGAGGGCGAGCAGTCGGGCCATCAGACGGTGATCCTCGAGTTCGAAACCAAAGAAGCCTTCGACGATTGGTACGGCTCGCCCGAATACCAGTCGGCGGTCGGCACTCGCCTCGCCGCCACGACCAACGGTGTTGGTTTGTTGGTCACCGGCCGCTAGACCGTGCACACGAGAACGAGGAGTCAGTCATGACCGAGGCCTACATCATCGACACCGTCCGCACACCGGTTGGCCGGCGCAATGGTGGCCTGTCCAAGGTGCATCCCGCAGACCTTGGTGCGCACGCCATCAAGTCCGTGCTGCAACGCACGGGCGTCGACCCGCTGGCAATCGACGATGTGATGTTCGGCTGCGTCGACCAGATCGGCCCGCAGGCCGGCGACATCGCGCGCACCGCTTGGTTGGCCGCCGGGTTGCCCCACGAGATCCCCGGCGTCACCATCGACCGCCAGTGCGGCTCGGCCCAGCAAGCCATCTCGTTCGCGGCGCAATCGGTGATGGCCGGCGTCAACGAGCTCGTGGTTGCGGGCGGCGTGCAAAACATGTCGATGATCCCCATCGGCTTCGCGCTGACGGTCACCGAGCCGATGGGTTTCTCCGACCCGTTCAGCGGGTCGACCGGTTGGGTCGAGCGCTACGGCACGCAAGAGGTGTCGCAGTTCCGTGGGGCCGAGATGATCGCGGAAAAGTGGGATGTCACGCGCGACGAGATGGAAGCGTTCGCGTTCGAGTCGCACCAGCGGGCCATCAGAGCACAGGATGAAGGTCGCTTCGACAACGAGATCGTGCCCCTCGAGGGCGTCGACCGCGACGAAGGGCCGCGCCGCGACACGACCATCGAAAAGATGCGCACGCTGCGCACACTGGTCGACGGCGGCCGGCTGACTGCCGCGGTGTCGTCGCAGATCTCCGATGCGGCGGCCGCGATGCTCGTCGCCTCGGCATCCGCGGTCAAGACGCACGGGCTCAAGCCGCGGGCACGTATCCATCACATGAGCGTGCGCGGCGACGATCCGATCTACATGCTCACGGGCCCGATCGCGGCGACCAAGTATGCGCTCGCCAAGGCCAACATGACCGTCGACGACATCGACCTGTTCGAATGCAACGAAGCATTCGCCCCGGTGGTGCTGGCGTGGATGCGGGAGTGTGACATCCCCCACGCGAAGGTCAACGTCAACGGCGGCGCGATTGCGCTCGGCCATCCACTCGGCGCGACGGGTTGCCGTTTGATGACCACGTTGCTCAACGAGCTCGAGCGCACCGGCGGCCGCTTCGGCCTGCAGACGATGTGCGAAGGCGGCGGCCAAGCCAACGTCACCATCATCGAGCGCCTCTAGTGCGGCTGCGCCGCGAGTCAACGGACGCTGGAGAACTCGCAATCGAACATCCCCGCGGCGAAGCCGCCGATCCGTTGCGGCGGAGCCGCAAAACTCGCGTGGTGTTGTGGACCACGGGTCATGTGGCCACGTTCGCGGGTCGGGCCGTCCTCGACCATCCCGACATGGAGCTCGTCGGTGCGTACGCGTGGAGCGCCGAGAAGGTGGGACGCGATGTCGGCGAGCTCATCGGCCGGCCCTCGCTCGGCATCGTCGCGACCGATGACGTCGACGCGTTGCTCGCGCTCAAGCCCGATGTCGTGGGCTACTACCCGATCCTCGACCCGCTCGCGATCGCGGAACACATCGAAACGCTGTGCCGGTTCCTCGAAGCGGGCGTCAACGTCGTCAGCACCGCCAATCTGATCACGGGTCATTGGTGGGGTGCGAAGGACCGCTTCGACGAGGCGGGCAAGCGGGGTGGCGCGTCGCTGTTCGGCAGTGGCGTGAACCCCGGGTTCGTGAACCAGCTGGCGCTCACTGCCACCGGCGTGTGCAGCGAGGTGCGGCGCATCTCGATTTGGGAAGAGGCCGAATGCTCCGGCTATAACTCGCCGGAGTTGTGGGAGACCGTGGCGTTCGGTCACGCACCCGACGAGCCGGGCTTGCACGAGCGGTTTCGGCGCGGCACCACTGCGTTCGAGGATGCGGTCGTGATGATGGCCGACGCGTTGGAGTTACCGCTCGACGAAGTTCGCTACGCGCCCGACATCGCGCTGGCGACAGAAGACCTCGACCTCGGCTTCATGAAGATCGCGCAGGGCCACGTTGCCGGTCTGCGCAATCGGTGGGTCGGTGTCGCGAACGGCGTCGAAGTCATCGAGTTGGGCAGCATCTGGAAGATGACCGAGCGCGTCGAGCCCAACTGGCCGATCCGCCATGGTTGGCATTTCGACATCGACGGGGTGCCCAACGTGAAGATGACGATTGTGGGAGCGCCGCCGAAGGGTGAGACGAACTCCGAGTTGCTGATGGGTCTCGCGATGTTGATGACCGCGATGCCCACGGTGCACGCGATCCCCCACGTGGTCGCGGCGCGACCCGGTGTGGTCACCTACAAGGACTTGCCGCTGATCACCGCGGCGCGCCTCGTCCAGCCCTGACGCCGCCCGGTTTTCCCCCTCGTAAGTAGGCTCGGGGGCATGTGTCGAAACATCACCGAGTTGCGCGGGCTCGAGCCACCGGCCACCCGTGACGAGATCGAAGCTGCGGCCATGCAGTTCGTGCGCAAGATCACCGGCATCGCAAAGCCGAACCCCGCAGTCGCCGAGCAGATGAATGCTGCTGCGCTCGAGATCGCGGCGATCTCCGAAACACTGCTCGCGCGCGTGCCCGCCCGGCGCCAGCCGCCGTTGACCTTGCCCCCGCTGCGCCGGCCCGAGGTGCGCAAGCGACTCGGCCTCGCCCCCTTCGCCTGAGGCCGAGCCGTCCGCGTCGCCGCTCAGCGAATCGCGTCGACCAGTCCCCAGTCGAGCGCGGTCGCGGCGTCGACGCGCTCGCCGGACAACGCCATCCATGCGGTGCGCTGCCGGCCGATGCGCCTCGCGACGGACACGGTGCCCCCGGCGCCCGGGATGAGCCCCATCGATACTTCGGGCAGTTGGAAGAACGCGTCGGGGGTCGCCTCGACCCGGCTCGCGAATGCGGCGAGCTCGATGCCGGCGCCGACACACGCACCGTGCACCGACACCGAGATTCGGTCGGCGAGCGCCAGTAGATAGGGCGCGGCATTGGCGGTCGAGCGAATCAGATGCGCGGTCGTCGTGTCGCTCACCGACCCGAACTCGGCAAGGTCGCCCCCCGCGCAGAACGATCGTCCTGCGCCAGAGATCTCGACGAGCAGACGCGGGTCGGCGGCCGCGACGAGCAGCGCATCGACCAACGCATCACGCATGGCCGCGTTGTAGAGGTTGTGTAGGCGTGGTCGGTTGAGCACGAGCTGCAAGACATCACCGGCGCGCGCAATCTTGATCGGCGGATCGGCTGCGGGCCGGCGCACGCGCGCGCCGCGCGCCGCGAGCCAGCGAGCGAATTCGGGCCCGCCCTGCAATGTCGCGTAAGCAAGTGATTCGGCGACGAGCGCGTCGAGCGGGGAGGTGGTTGCGCCAATGCGCAACACCTGTGCGAGCGCGACCGATGCCAGTGGATTTGCGTCGACCGCCGTCGTCAGCGACATGAGGTCATCGTCGCCGGTGACGACGACATCGAAGGCCGCGTGGTGGCCGCCCACGCCGATCGACACGACCGGCACGGTGCGCAGCAGCTCGAGCGTATGGTCCGCGGGCAAAGTCGACGAACAGTCGACGGCAATCGTCGCGTCACCGCGCAACCCCGACAGTTCACTGCGAGCAGTCGGTGCCGCGATCAGGTCGTCGAGCGCGGCGGGCGAAAGTATGCGCTGCACCGCCGCTCTTGTCACATATCGCCGAGGTGCGCGAGTTCGAGGCGCAGAACCCGGCGCAACAGCTTGCCCATGTCGTTGTACGGCAGCTCGTCGCGGAACTCGATGACCTCGGGCGACCGTGACGACCGCAGATGCTGCGTGACCCAGTCGCGCAACTCTTCGCCGGTCACTTGAGCGCCTTGCTTGGCGACGATGACCGCCACGATCTTTTCGCCCCATTGCCGATCGGGGATACCGATGGCCGCGGCGTCGGCAACGAGTGGATGCTCGACGAGTACATCTTCGATTTCGCCGGGCGACATGTTTTCGCCGCCGCGGATGATGATGTCGTCGACGCGGCCTTCGAGGAAGAGGTAGCCATCGGCGTCGAGGTAGCCACCGTCTTTGGTGGGGAACCAACCTTCGGCGTTGCATTGCGACCCACGGCCTAGGTACTCGCCCGAGACTTGTTCGCCGCGCACCCACACTTCGCCGCGCACGCCGGCGGCGACTTCGGCGCCTTCTTCGTCACGAATGGACAACTCGATGGCCGGCAATGGTCGACCCACCGATGTCAGTCGCTTACGCGCCGTGGAATCGTCTGCCGCGCGCGCCGCGCGATGGTCGTCGGGACCGAGGATGCACACCGTCGAGCTCGTCTCGGTCAACCCGTACGCGTTGACGAACGCGCAGTTCGGCATCATGTCGAGGGCTTTTTCGATGACCGGCAGTGGCATCTTGCCGCCGCCATAGGACAGCGCCCGCAGCGTCGGGATGCCGCCGATGTCGTGCGTCTCGATGTGGTCCACGATGCGCGCCAGCATCGTCGGCACCACCATCGCATGGGTCACGCCTTCGCGGCGCGCCGTCTCGACCCAGTCGGCCGCGGTGAACGACGGCAGCTGCACGATGCGCCGCCCGGCGTAGACCGACGACAAGATCGCGGCCATGCCGGCGACGTGGTACGGCGGCACGGAGATGAGGGTCGCTTCGTCTTCGTCGGCGCCCATGAATTCGACCGACATGAGGATGTACGACACGAGATGCTTGTGCCGCAGCACCGCGGCCTTGGGCATGCCGGTAGTGCCGCTGGTGTAGAGCAACACCGCGATGTCGTCGGGATCCATGGGCCACTCGGGGTCGGCCGACTCTTCGCCCTCGACGCGGGCGAAGAAATCTTCGCGAGTGACGGCCTCGACGCCGTCGATGTCGTAGAGCTTGGGCACGGCCTGCGCTTCGCAGACCGTGATCGACGGGGCGACCTCCGTGGCCAACCGGCGCAGCTCTTCGGCCGTCAGGCGGTAGTTCAACGGCACGAACGGCTTGCCGGCCCACGCACTGCCGAACAGCGCGATGGGCAGCGCCGCGCTCGACACGTCGACGAGGCTCACGCGCTCGATACCGGCGCCGCTGAACAAGCGGGCGGAGCGGCCGGCCCGATCGAACAGCTGCTCATAGGTCAGGCCCGTGCCATCGCGCGAACCGAGCGCTACGCGTTCACCGAAGCCACTCGCAGCCATCTCGAGCAGCATCATGAGGTTCATTTCAGCGGTGCCTCAGTCGGACGCAGGGAGTGGCTTGGCTTCCTTCAGCGACAACAAGGTACTGCCGATGCCCAGCGCGCCGTCGCCTGCTTTGGTGCACAGGATCTCGAGCGTTTCGTCGCTGTTGACATAGCGCTTGCCCAACGCCGTGCCGCCGGATGCCTCGGGCTTGGGGGTACCCCGCTCGACGGTTTCCGTCGCGGTCACCATCGCCACGCCCCCACACGTCACGTCGACGTTGCCGGCCGGCGTCTTGACGACGATGACCTCGGTGGTGCACACCGCGCTCTTGAGGCGGGCCCCCGCTTTCAACTCTGGCATTCGTATTCCTCTCTTTTCGCGCCCTCATCATGGCAAGAACTGCGCCGAGAACCGCAAGCAGGGTAGTGCTCGCTGTCGATGGAGAGCGGAGGGCTCGGATAGCGTTGCGGCAATGCCGCTCGGTGGACGTCGATTCGTCGTCGCGGGTCCGGGCCCGATCGCCGACGAATGCGCGGTCTTGCTCCAGGTGCTCGATGCCGATGTCGTGCGGGTGGCGCGGGTGACTCCCGGGCTCGTGGCGGCCGGGGCCGAAGGTGCGCTCGACGCGACGGCCACCTTGGCCGCGACCGAGCCGCCGTTCCCGGTGGTCGCCGTGGCGGCGCAATTCGACGGGGCCGAGGCATGGGCGCGCTCGGGGGCGATGGCCTTGACCGGCGAAGCGGCCGGCCCGGCGCGGCCGTGCCCCTCGGCGGTGTTGCCGGCTCGCCTCGTCGCCGCGGGCTCGGTCGTGCAGTTGCTGGCGGCCACGACATTCGGCGCGACCCTGGCGCTCGATTCGATGGCGTTGCTCGGCGAACGGGCCGCGCTCACCGGCCATACCCGCCGCGGCGCGGTGGCGGTTGGCGGTGCCTGCGAGATGCTGCGCGCGCGCGACGGATGGATCGCACTCAACCTGGCGCGGGCCGACGATGTCGCGTTGTTGCCCGCGTGGCTCGATGGCGACATCGACGACGCGCTCGATGTTGCGGGGACTCGCCGCGCCGTTGCCGGCCGATCGACCCAGGCGCTCGTCGCGCGCGGCGCGGAGCTCGGCCTGGCCCTCGGGGCATGGCCGCCGGGCGACGACACGGTCGCCAGCCCTTACGTCATCGACGGGACGAGTCGTCGTGCGCCGCGCCTGCGCCCTCCGACCGAACCGGGTGCACGATCCGAGGCGGCGCGTGGCCGCGAGACCGTGCCGCTCGTGCTCGACCTGAGCTCGCTGTGGGCCGGGCCACTGGCCGGCGGCCTGCTGGCACGAGCAGGCGCGCGCGTCGTCAAGGTCGAAGGCGCGCGCCGCGCGGACGGCGCCCGCCGCGGCACTACGCCGTTCTTCGACCTTTTGAACGAGGGCAAGCGCTGCATCGTCATCGACTTCGACGACGAGGACGACGCCGCGGTGCTGCGCGCGCTCGTCGATCGGGCGACGCTGGTGATCGAAGGATCGCGTCCGCGGGTGATGGATCGGCTGGGCATTGATCCGTCCGCGGTCGTCGCGCGCGGCGCGTCGTGGTTGTCGATCACCGCGTACGGACGCGATGGTGCGTTTCGCAATCGCGTCGGGTTCGGCGACGATGTGGCAGTGTCCGCGGGGCTGGCCATCGCGGGCGAGCCGCCGCTGTTCGTCGCGGACGCCATCGCCGACCCGATCGCCGGTTTGTTCGCCGCGGTTGCCGGTCTGGCCTGTCTCGGCTCGAGTCGCGGGCATCTCGTCGACGCGTCGCTGTACCGCGCGGCACGCTACGCGCAGGGATCGCGGCCGGCGCCGTCACACCCGTCGTCGCCGTGGGTCGCGGCCCCGCCCCAGGCCCGCCCGGGGCGCGGCACTGCCGAGAGTGTCGGTGCGAGCACCGACGAGATCTTGTCCGAGCTCGTGCCCGAGCTGTGGCGGGCGAGGCGTGCAAAGATGCTCGGGCCACGCTCAGGCTGACTCTCCGCGGTTCCGGGGGCCGGCTCGGGCCCAAGGGGGACCAGTGACGACTGCCGGATCAACACCATCGATCTGGGACAGCCGCGTGCTCGATCCGGGCGCAGCGCTGCTCACCGATCGCGTCGCGGTCGTGACCGGCGCGGCGCAGGGCATCGGCAAGGCGACGGCGCTGACCTTGGCCCGCTTCGGGGCCGAGCTCGCCATCTGTGACCGCAACTCCGGTGGTTTGGACGAGACCGAAGCCGAGATCCGTGCCATCGGACGGCACTGTGTGAGCGAAGTGCTCGATGTCCGCGACGAAGTCGCGGTGGGGGCCTTCGTCGATCGCGTGGCGCGCGAGTACGGCCGCATCGACATCCTCGTGAACAACGCCGGCGGAGGATTCTGGGCGCCGTTCCTCGAGGTCGCGACCAAGGGCGAGCTCGCACTCATCCGCGAGAACTTCATGAGCGTCACGTTGTTCGTGCGCGCCTGCGTGCCGCACATGACCAACGGCGGCGCCATCGTCAACATCACGTCCGTCGAAGCACACCGCGCGGGGCCGGGCTTCGCGATCTACTCGGCGATGAAGGCCGGCGTCGCGAACCTGTCCAAGAGCTTGTCGATGGAACTCGCGCCCAAGCGCATTCGCATCAACTGCGTGGCGCCCGACGTGATACCGACGCCCGGTGATTCGGTGCTGGGCGAGACGTCCAGCGCGCTCAGCCTCGATGCCGTCGAATCGCAACCGTGGCCCGAGACCGGGTCGATCTACGACTGCGCAGCGGCGGTGGTCTTCCTCGCGAGTGACATGGCGCGCTTCGTGACGGGGTCGACGATTCATCTCGACGGTGGGACGTGGGCGGCCGGTGGTTGGAAGGCAAAGAAGGACGGCGGATTCACACTCTGAGCGAAGCACCGGTGCCGTCGGTTCATTCATCGGTGATGGGCAATAGCGCGCGTATCGCAACCGCGCCGAGTGACGACCGCTAATCTCGCAGCTACCGTTGTCGAGACCGCCATGTTGGTCGAGGAGGCGCAACCCCGTGCGCAAGAAGCTGCTATTTCTCATGACGCTGATCGCCCTGCTGACGGCGGGGTGTGTCCAAGCGGACATCCGCGTCGACGTCAACGACGACGGGTCCGGCACCTATTCGGCGGTGTTCGCCGTGAACGCGGACCTGTTCAAGCAGTTGGGCGGGCTCAGCGCCCTCGATCCCAATGCCGATCCCGGCGATGCCAACACCGACATCTGCCAGCAGACGATCGACGAGGCCAAGGGCGAAAACCCCGAAGGCGCCAAGATCGAGCCCTACAAGAAGGGTGACTTCTGCGGCTACAAGGTGACCGCGGCGTTCAAGAACACCGATGAGGCGATCGACATCCTCGGCGGTGGTACGTCCTCCTCGGGTGGCGCCTCGCTCGAAAACGTCACGCTCGAGAAGCAGGCCACCGGATGGGTGTTCGACGCAGAGTGGAACCCGAGCGATGCCGGTGCCTCGACGGGTGCGGGCGACGAAGCGATGATGAAGCAGTTCCTCCAAGGCTTCTCGTTCGTGGTGCGCATGAAGTTGCCGGGTGGTCAGGTCGACCAAAATGCCGACCTCATCGAAGGTGACGGCACCATGGTGTGGAACCTCGACCCCACGACCAGCCGTTCGCTCAAGGCCCGCACCGAGGCTGGTGCCGCAGTGGTCAAGAGCAAGGTGCAGACCGACGCAGGGAAGAACATCAATACGAGCGCGGCATCGACATCGGGCTCTGGTTCGTCGTCGGGTGACGATGGCGGCAGCTCGAAGACGTGGCTCTATGTGGTTCTCGCCCTCGTGGTGGTCGGCGTCATCGCGGCGATCGTGCTGATGAAGCGCAACAAGGCCAAGACCCCGGCGCCGATGGTCGCCATGCCGGGGGCACCGATGGCGCCGGGCCCGTCGATGGGTGCGCCGCCGATGAGCGCGCCGATGGGCGGTCCTATGGATTCGCCGCAAATGGCGCCGCCGGCCGCCGCGGTCGCGACCGCGACCGCCCCGCAACCCGCAGCCGGTGAGCCGCAATGGGACGCGGCGCGCAATGCGTACATCCAGTGGGACGGGGTCAACCAACGTTGGATGCAGTACGACCAGACAGCGGGGGCGTGGAAGCCGATCGAGTAGTCCCGGTTCGTAGCGGTCGCGGCGTTTCCCGCCGCGGTCGCGACACCCGGCAACGGCTGCTCGACGGCACCCGCGATCTACTCGACGAATCGTCCTACCGGGCCGTACGGGTCGTTGATATCGCGCGCGCAGCCGGCACCTCGCCGGCCACGTTCTACCAATACTTCCCCGGCGTCGAGTCCGCCGTGCTGGCGTTGGCCGAGTCGCTGGCCGACCAAGGTGCCGCGGAACTCCGAGCATTGGTCTCCACTCGTCGATGGGACCCGGCGGCCGCGTCCGACTCGTCCCTGGCGCTCGCCCACGGATTCTTGGATTTTTGGGCGCGCAACGGGACGCTCATGACGGTGATCGACCATGCGTCGCTCGAGGGCGATCAGCGGTTCCGCCAGATCCGCACGCGCCTGCTCAACGGCGTGACCCTGGCGCTCGAAGCAGTCGCGGCCGGACCCACGAACGACGATGGTCGGGAGGCCCGGGCGGTCGCGGCGGTGCTCACCTCGATGCTCAGCCATGTCGCCGCCCATCGGCGCGGCCTCGAAGATTGGGGCGTCGAGCGCCGTGACCTGCAGACCACGATGGCCCGGATCATCACCGACGTGCTGGCGGGTCCCTGAGGACGCGAATCAACGTTTGATGCGTATCTGACCATTTCCGATATCTTTCAATGTCGTTCGGCTGCTAGGGTCTCGGCCGTGAGTTCCACTCGTCCTGCGCCCCTCACACACCACCCGCCCCGGTCGCTTGCCCGACTCGACGCATGGCAGGTCTGCCATTCGCTGCTGGCCTGGCTCGTCTTCCTCAACATCGCGGATCTCGTCACCACGCGGGCCGTGTTGAACCGCGGTGGCAGCGAATCCAACCCGCTGATGCAAGGCGTCATCGACTCCACGTTGCAGTCCTCACTGGTCAAGTTCGCGTGCATCGTGGTCGTGGTGGCGCTGGCGTTGCGCACCCGCTTCCCCCAGCGCGTCGCGTGGTCGCTCGGCGCGGTCAACGTCTGGTACGCCCTCGTCGTCGGATGGAACCTGGGCGTGCTCGTCCGCAGCTGAGCGGGGCCGCTCGCCGGCCCGTGTCCGACCCGCGCTGGCGCGTGCCATTACGATGGGCGCTCCCGTCCCCGGCCCCTTTCGGAGGTGTTCGCGCGCCCATGCCCGTACAGAAATCGAATCGCCCCACACCCGCCCGTCGCCCGGTCAAGATCCCGCAGTTCCGGCTGCGCTTCCCGGGACGTGTGCTCGTGCTCGGTTGCGGATCGGTGTCGCAGTGCCTGCAGCCGCTGTTGTTGCGGCATCTCGACATGGACTTCCGCAAGCTGACGGTGATGGATTTCGAGGACCTGCGCTCGAAGATCCCCGAGACGCTCGCCGCCGGTGCGCGTTATCGCCGTGCCCGCATCACTCCCGAGAACATCGGTGAGCTGTTGTCCAAACACCTGGGCCCCGGCGACCTGCTCATCGATCTCGCCTGGAACATCGACGCGGGCACGATCTTGCAGTGGTGCCACGACAACGGCGTGCTGTACATCAACACCTCGGTCGAAGAATGGGACCCCTACGGCAGCGCGGACGCCACGCCGCCGACCGAGCGCACGTTGTACTTCCGCCATCGACTCTTGCGGCGGCAGATCGCCGAGTGGTCGCACCCTGGTCCGTCGGCCGTTGTCGATCACGGCGCAAACCCCGGTCTCGTGTCGCATTGGACCAAAGTCGCGCTCGACGACATCGCCGACGCGATGCTCGCCGGCGGCACCAAGACGCGACGCGTCAAGCTCACGGCCACGCGACGCCGTGCGATCCAACGCGCTCGCGAGGCGCGCGATTACGCCCGCATCGCGATGCACACCGGCGTCAAGGTGATCCACATCAGCGAGCGCGACACGCAAGTGACCGACCGCCCGAAAGAAGTCGACGAGTTCGTCAACACCTGGTCGATCGAAGGCTTCTACGAGGAGGGCATCGCGCCGTCCGAGCTCGGCTGGGGCACCCATGAACGACGACTGCCGGCGGCCGCCCACACCTACGACTACGGCCCGTGCAGCCAGATCTGCCTGTCGCAGATGGGCATGGACACGTTCGTCTACTCGTGGGTCCCGCTCGGCGGGCAGATCATCGGCATGGTCATCCGCCATGGCGAGGCCCTGTCGATCACCGAGCATCTCACGGTGGCCGACGGTCAGCGGCCGATCTACCGGCCGACCGTGCACTATGCGTATCTGCCCACCGACGCCGCCATGGATTCGTTGCACGAGTTGCGTATGCGCGGGCTCGAATTGCAGCCGCGGTTGCGCATCATGCAAGACGAGGTCACTCATGGCCGCGACGAACTCGGGGTGTTGCTCATGGGCCACGACCTCAACGCGTGGTGGGTCGGCTCGCAACTCGATATCGAAGAGACTCGTGCGTTGGTGCCCGGCCAGAACGCCACCACGTTGCAAGTCGCGGCATCGGTACTCGGCGCCGTGTTCTGGATGATCAACCATCCCGACCAAGGCTTCAACGTGCCCGACGATCTGCCGCACGACGAAGTCCTCGCCATCGCCAACCCGTATCTCGGGCCGTGTCCTTCCGTGCAGAGTGACTGGACCCCATTGGTGCAGCGCCGGCACTTGTTCACGGCTTGGGGCGGCAAGACGGTGCCGACCGCCGACGATCTGTGGCAGTTCGACTCGTTCCTCGCCTATCCGTTGCAGGTCGCCACCAAGTGAACATGAGCAGGGGCATCGTCCTCGGCGCGCTCGTGGTGGTGATCGCGGTAGTGGTCGGGGTGCTGATCTCGCGGGGCAGCTCCGATCTCGATCCCGCATCCGCGGGCAGCTGCGAAGAACTGGTGAGTCGATCGGCCAAGGTCGTGCACGACATCGTCAAGGACCTCGGCACGAAGACACGCGAAGACCTCGAGGCCGAGGATCCGGAGAATCCCTTCCGGGGCCTCGACGCGCCGTTCGCCAGCTTCGAGACACGCGCGGAACAGTTGCAGTGCGACCAGAGCGAGTTGCGCCGCCTCGCCTGCGAATCGTACGACGGTCTCGATCCGCAGGGTCCGGTGGCTCGGGAATTCCTCGCCGAATTCATGCAGAATTGTCGATGAGCCGGAGGCGTGGCCCGAGCGGCCCTACAGAGCGGGAAGCCAGGGGGAACTGATGCCGACCGAGGATCTACCGAACGATTGGGGTCCGCGCCTCGCCGACCTTGCGGGGCGCAAGCAACGTTCCCGGGCAATGGGCGGGCCCGAAAAGATCGACAAGCACCATGGCCGGGGCAGCCTCACCGCCCGTGAACGCATCGACTTGCTCGTCGATCCGGGAAGCTTTCGCGAGATCGGCCCGTTGGTCGGCGGCGACATCCCGAGCGACGCGTTCGTCTGCGGGTGGGCCCGTATCGACGGGCGGCCGATGGTCGTGGGCTGCGAAGACTTCACCGTGTTGGGCGGCTCGATCGGCAGCGGTTCGACCGCCAAGCGCTACCGCATGGGCGAGATTGCGCTGCAGGAGCGGTGTCCGCACATCTTGATCCTCGACGGTGCGGGCCACCGTCCCGCGATGCCGGGCGAATCGCACATGCGCGCGCCGACCGACCTCATCATCCAAGCGCACCTCTCGGGCCATGTTCCGTTCATCACCGCGGTGCTCGGTGCGTCGGCGGGTCATAGCGCGATGGCGGTACCCGTCGCGGACTGGACCGTGATGGCCGCCAACAGCGCGGTGTTCACTGCGGGGCCACCGTTGGTCAAAGAAGCCTTGGGCGAAGTGATCGACAAGCATTCGCTCGGCGGCGCGCAGGTCGCGGTCACCGCGGGCACGGTGCACAACGTGACCAAGGACGACGAGGGCGCGTTGCAATTGATCCGTGCCTACCTCAGCTACTTCCCATCGTCGGCGTGGGGCTACGCGCCGGTGCGTTCCGATGGTCTCGATCGCGGTCCGCGACTCGTGCCCGAGTTGCTCGAGTTGGTTCCTGTCGACGGTCGTCGTCTCTACGACATGCGCGAGGTCGTGTCGGTCATCGTCGACGACGGCGAATTCTTTCAAGTGCAGCCCGACTTCGGTCGCACGATGATCTGCGCGCTGGCGCACCTGGGTGGCCACCCTGTCGGCATCGTCGCGAATCAGCCGTCCGAAAAGGGCGGCGCCGTCGATTCCGATGGCGCGATGAAGGGGGCGCGTTTCATCGAGGTGTGCGATTCGTTCCACGTGCCGCTCATTTTCCTCGGCGACAACCCTGGGGTCATGGCGGGCAGCGAAGCCGAGCGCGCGTCGATCTTGCGCTACGGCGGTCGCATGTTCGCAGCGCAGATGCGCACGACGACGATCAAGTTCCACGTCACGTTTCGCAAGGCCTACGGGTTCGGGGGTTGCATCATGGGCTTCCTCGGATTCACCGGCAACAGCCGTAGCTACGCGTTCCCGGGTGCGACGATGGGTGCGATGCCGGCGCGGGGATCGTCGAAGGCGACCCACGCCAGCGATGACACGACCTCATTGCTCGCGCAGGCAGAACTCGAATCGAGCTACAAGTCGGCGCAAGGCCTCACGTTCGACGACTTGATCGATCCGCGCGAGTTGCGCAACCTTCTGCTCGAGGGTCTGCAGGTCGCGACCGAAGGCCGCTCAACCAACCCGCAACCCGTGGCGCGTGTCGGCATCTTGCCGTGAGCCTTCGCCGGCGCTGCGCCGAGTCTTGCGCACCAGCCGGCGCACGCGCGCCACGTCGATGAGCGTCGTCAGATACGCGGTCGCGCCGACGCGGCTGTCCCCTTCGTGGCGCCAGTGCACCGGGACCTCGAGGATGTGAAAGCCGAGCGAGCGGGCAACCGCGAGCACTTCGATGTCGAAGCCCCAGCCGTTGATCCGGCAGCGAGAGAAGATCGCGTCTGCTGCTTCGGCAGTGAACAGCTTGAAGCCGCGTTGCGTGTCGTGGATGCCCGGCAGCACGGTGCGTTGCACGAGCGCGCTGCCCATTCGTCCGAGCACCGCCCGCGTCCGCGGCTGCGGGCCTTCGATGTGACTGCCCGGCGTCGCGATCGAGGCGATGACCACGTCGGGCAGGGTCGCATGGCTGGCCGCAGTTTCGTTGAGCCGCTCGAACTCCCGGATGTCGGTGGAATTGTCGGCGTCCATGAACAGGCGCACCCGGCCGCGCGCCACCATCATGCCGAGGCGCACGGCGCGGCCCTTGCCGCCGTTGCGTTCGCAGCGCAACAGCCGCAAGCTGACGAAGTCGGGCTGACGCGCTTCGACGATCGCTCCGGTGTCGTCGGTCGATCCATCGTCGACGACGATGACTTCGCAGTGGACCGACCGCTCTGCGAGGAACGACGCAATCGAGTCGAGCGTTCGTCCGATGCGCGCTTGCTCGTTGTACGCAGGGATCACGATGGACAGTTCGGGTGTCGCGTACTCGAGTAGTTGGTACGTCATCGACGTCATGCGACCACCCCATTCGGTAGTGGTTCGTAGCGCCGAGCATTGACGAGCGCGATCACGAACGCGGCGATCGTCACTGCGAATACCGGTGTCAAACCGATGGCCGGCTTGAAGACGTCGAGGATGCCGGCTAACCACAACACGACGGCGGCCCAGCGTACGTGGACGTGTCTCGCGGCCAAGAGCGCGCCGATCGGCAGCACCAACAAGCCAGCGTCGTAGAACATCGCGTGGGGCGAGATCAACACGATCGCCGGCAAGGCCACGATCATCGGCGCGCAGAGGTCGCGTCGGCCGTGGTTGCGCCACAACAAGATCAACGCGACGACAGTGGCCAACGCCAGAGTCCCGCCGAGCACCCGTCCGGTGCGGTCGCCGACGCCGAACACCGTGTCGGCAACGCCGAGAAACGACACCGCGTTGCGGCGGTTGACGTCCGCGTCGAGATCGCTGAAGAAGCGTACCGAGTCGAGCCAGTGGCCCAGCCAGTCGACCCCCAGCAGCGCCGCACCGATGCCCCAACACGCGACCGCAGTCAGCGCCGCGCTGACACCGACGCGCCAGCGCCGCGCGAGCAGATGCAGACCGATGATCGGCAACGCGAACTGTGGCTTGAACAACAAAAGACCGAGCAGTGCCCCGCCGACAACATCACGCCGCGCGCCGACGGCGCGCCATGATCCTGCGAGTAGGAGCAGGGTCAGCGCGGTGTTCTGACCGCCCGTGATCGCGCGGTACATCGGGTAGAACGCGACTGCCCCGATCACCGCGAGTTCGAAATGGCGATCGACGAGCGGCAGCATCGGGCGCACGAGATACAGCGCCGCCACCGTGGCGCCGACCATCAACAACGTGTGCAACGCATACGAGAGCCGGTAGGGGAGATGCGAGAGCGGCACGTAGGCGAGCGCCGTATGCGGCGGGTAGGCGAAGTACAATAGACCGTCGTCGCGGTCGCCGGGGAACAAGCCTTGCTGTGTCGCCGCCTGTTGCGCCGGGTCGTACATGGCGGCGCGGTCGGGGCTGGTGATCAATCGGCCCGCGGCGTAGAAGGCCGGGTAGTCGCCGCCCAGCCGGCCGGTCGCGGTCTTGGCGCCGGTTCCCGACGCGAGTGCCACGGCGAAGGCGATGGCGAGGGCGACGGCCACGGCCCGTGCGACACGGGTCAGCCACGGTGCTCCGAGTAAGTCACCGCCGAGGTCGAGCGCGCCGGCGCGGGGTGGGGAAACCGACGAATTCGAAGCCGCGAGTGCCACACGTTCTCATCGGCCCCGAACGCTCCGCCTTGAGGACCGGGTTCCGCCCCGGCTACTGCAACGCGGCGACCACGTGGTCGATGCATTGGGTCAGGGCCAGCACATCGTCGGGGTCGATGGCGGGGAAGAGCGCCACGCGCAGCTGGTTGCGGCCGAGCTTGCGGTAGGACTCGGTATCGAGCACCCCGTTCTTGCGCAGCACCTTGGCCACCGTGTCGGCGCTGATCGATGCGTCGAGATCGATCGTGGCGACGACGTGGGATCGATCGGCGGCCGCCGAGACGAACGGGGTTGCGTAGTCGCTCGCTTCGGCCCACGAATAGATGTACTCGGCCGAGCGATCGCAGCGACCGGCCGACCACGACAAGCCGCCGTTGCCGTTGATCCAATCGATCTGGTGCACCATCAAGAAGAGCGTGGCCAACGCGGGCGTGTTGAGGGTCTGGTCCTTGCGTGAATTCTGCAGTGCCTGGTCGAGATCGAGGATCGCCGGTATCCAGCGGCCCGATTGTGCGATGCGTTCGATGCGCTCGACGGCGGCCGGCGAAACTGCCGCAATCCAGAGGCCGCCATCGCTGGCGAAGCACTTTTGCGGGGCGAAGTAATAGACGTCGACGTTGTGCGGGTAAAAGCGCAACCCGCCCGCGCCCGAAGTCGCATCGACCGCGACGAGTGACTTGTTGGCGGCGACGCCGGCAGGCCGCTCGAGCGGCATCATCACACCGGTCGACGTCTCGTTGTGCGTGAGCGCGTAGAGGTCGACGTCGCCCGAGATCTCGAGGTCGGGGCGCGTGCCGGCCGGAGATTCGATGATCTGCGGTGCCTCGAGGAACGGGGTGGACTTGAAGGCCGCCGCGAACTTCGACGAGAACTCACCGAAGGACAGGTGCTGGCTCTTGCGTTCGATCAACGAGAAGCAGGCGGCGTCCCAGAACAGCGTCGACCCGCCGTTGCCGAGCATGATCTCGTATCCGTCGGGCAGGGCGAACATCTCATGCAGGCCGTTGCGCAGCGCGGCGACCGTGAACTGCACGGTCGGCTGGCGATGCGAGGTGCCGAGATAGGTGGGCGCGGCGCCGAGTAGGTCGACGATCGCCTCCTGGCGAACTTTGGAGGGGCCGCAGCCGAAGCGTCCGTCTCGGGGCAACATGCCGGCGGGGATAGTGATCGCAGGGGTGGAGGTCACTGCACCACTATGGCCGGTCGCCGCCCTCCTGCCCGGGGAATTGGCGACCTTTTGGTGAATTGCGTCAGTTGTCACCAGCAATGACCGCAATTGCTTCGTGATCGGGCGGGGTCGCGTGCAAACATGCGCGCCATGTCCGAACGAATCTCGCGCCGCATCGGCGCCATCACCGAATCCGCCACCCTCGCCGTCGACGCCAAGGCAAAGGCGCTGCAGGCGGCGGGCGAGCCCGTGATCGGTTTCGGTGCCGGCGAACCCGACTTCCCCACACCCGAACACATCGTCGACGCCGCGGTGATCGCGTGTCGCAACCCCAAGTACCACCGCTATACGCCCGCCGCCGGGCTGCCCGAGCTGCGCGAAGCGATCGCCGCCAAGACCGCCCGCGACTCCGGCTTCGCGACGTCGGCGGCCAACATCTTGGTCACCAACGGGGGCAAGCAGGCCGTCTACAACACGTTCGAGGCGTTGCTCAACCCTGGCGACGAAGTGTTGCTGCCCGCGCCCTATTGGACGACCTATCCCGAACCCATCGCGCTCGCCGGCGCGGCGTCGGTCGTGATCCCCACCGATGTGTCGTCGGGTTTCAAAGTCACCGTCGAGCAACTCGATGCCGCCTACACGCCGCGCACCAAAGCGCTGCTCTTCGTGTCGCCGTCCAACCCGACCGGGGCGGTCTATTCGCGCGAGCAGACACTCGAAATCGGCCGGTGGGCCGCCGACAAAGGGATCTGGGTCATCACCGACGAGATCTACGAGCACCTCGTCTACGCCGGCCGCGAGTTTTCGTCGATCGCGACGATCGTGCCCGAGCTCGGTGACCGTGTCGTCATCCTCAACGGTGTGGCCAAGACATATGCAATGACGGGCTGGCGCGTCGGTTGGATGATCGGCCCCAGCGATCTCATCAAGGCCGCCACCAACCTGCAATCGCACAGCACGTCCAACGTGTGCAACGTCGCGCAGGCAGCCGCGCTCGCCGCGGTGTCCGGCGACCTCACTGCGGTCGCCGAAATGCGCGCCGCGTTCGATCGGCGCCGCATCAAGATGCACGCGTTGCTCTCCGGCATCGACGGCGTCATCTGTCTCGAGCCCGAAGGAGCGTTCTACGCGTTCCCCTCGTTCGAAGGCGTGCTCGGCCGCACGTTCAACGGCCGCAAAGCCACCTCCACGAGCGAGCTGGCGACGATCATCCTCGAAGACGCCAAGGTGGCGGTCGTACCCGGCGAGGCCTTCGGTTCGCCTGGCTACTTCCGCCTCTCGTTCGCGCTGGGTGACGACGCGTTGGGCGAGGGCGTGACTCGCATCGCCGACTTCATCGGCCGGCGATAGCAGTCGCATGATCGAGTCGCCCTACGGTTCGTGGCCGTCGCCGATATCCGCGTCGATGTTGGTCGAAGGCGCGGCCCGCATCGACGACGTCGCCGTCGATGCCGACGGTTCGATCTACTGGTGCGAAGCGCGACCGGCCGAACGGGGGCGCGCCGTCATCGTGCGCCGCGACCCCGGCGGTGTGCTCACCGACGTCACTCCGCCGGACCACAACGTGCGCACGCGCGTGCACGAGTACGGCGGCGGTGCATGGTCGGTCCGCGACGGCGAGATCATCTACAGCAACTTCGCCGACCAGCGTCTGTGGCGCGTCGACGTGTCGTCGGCGCCTCGCGAGGCGATTGCCCTCACCGCCGAGCCGACCGAGGCGAGCGCCGATCGCTTTGCCGACGGGCGCACGACGCCTGATGGCGCGTGGTACATCTGTGTGCGCGAGCGCCACACACCGGGCACAGAGGCGGTGAACGAAGTGGTCGCAGTGGCACTCGACGCA
The DNA here is from genome assembly GCA_039934635.1 of Acidimicrobiales bacterium. Taxonomy (GTDB): domain Bacteria; phylum Actinomycetota; class Acidimicrobiia; order Acidimicrobiales; family WLNW01; genus DATLFA01. The sequence continues at coordinate 8,029 of JBDTLT010000017.1, read as the reverse complement.
ACGGCGCGCGTGTCGACGCTGGCGACCGGAGCCGACTTCTACGCCGCGCCGCGGCTGTCCGCCGACGGTTCACGGCTGGCGTGGGTGCAATGGAACCATCCCAACATGCCGTGGGACAGCACCGAGCTCTGGGTGGCCGACTTCGCCGACGGCACGGCGCGCAACGCGCGGCTCGTAGCCGGCGGTGAAGACGAGTCGATCGTGCAGCCCGAGTGGGCGCCCGACGGCTCGCTCCACTTCTGTTCCGACCGCAACGATTGGTGGAACCTCTACCGCTTGCGCATCGACGGTCGCACCATCGAGCCGGTCGTCATCGGCGATTTCGAGATCGCGTCACCACCATGGGCGTTCGGCCAGTCGCGCTACTTGGTGTTCGACGATGGCCGCGTCGTCTACGTGCAGGGCGAGCCGGGCGGCGACACGTTGATCGTCCACGGCATCGACGTGTCGACGACCACCGGCCTCACGTTCATCGATGCACTCGCGCGCGATGACGAGGGTCAGGTCCTCTTCATCGGCGCGTCCTACGACAGCGAGCCCGCGGTGTATCGCGTCGAACGCGCCGGCATCGTCTGCGTCCATCGCGCGCGCGAACTCGATCTCGACGCCCGGTACCTGCCGCCGCCCGAGCCGGTCAGCTTCGCGTCGGGCGATTCCACCGCGCACGCGTTGTTCTATGCGCCGGCGAGCGCGACCCACGTCGCGCCGGCGGGGGAGAAGCCACCGCTGATCGTGATGGCGCACGGCGGGCCGACCGGTGCCGCGCGCACGCGGCTCAACCTCGGGCTGCGCTACTGGACCAGCCGGGGCCTCGCCGTCGTCGACGTGAACTATCGCGGCAGCACGGGCTACGGCCGCCGTTTCCGCCGTGCGCTCGAGGGTGCGTGGGGCATCGCGGATGTCGACGACTGCATCGCTGCGGTGCATCACCTCGTCGCCGGCGGCGCGGTCGACGGCACGCGTGTCGCGATAACCGGCGGCAGCGCGGGCGGCTTCACCGTGCTGGCGGCGCTCGCGTTTCATCCCGGCGAGTTCGCGGCCGGCGCCAGTCATTACGGAGTGGCCGATCTCGAGGCGTTGGCGCGTGATACGCACAAGTTCGAATCGCGCTATCTCGACGGATTGGTCGGGCCCTATCCGCAAGCGCGCGACGTCTACGTCGCCCGTAGTCCCATCCATCATCTCGAAAACTTGGCCACCCCGCTGATCGTGCTGCAGGGGCTCGACGACGAGATCGTGCCGCCGAATCAAGCACAGATGATCGTCGACGCGTTGGCCGCACGCGGGCTGACGCATGCCTACCTCTGCTTCGCCGGCGAAGGTCACGGTTTCCGACAGGGGCCCAACATCATCCGGGCCCTCGAGGCCGAGGCGTACTTCTATTCGCAGGTCTTCGGGTTCGTCCTCGGCGATCCCGTTGCGCCGGTCACCATCGAAAACGCGGCTGCCCTCTAAAACGCCGCCGTCGGCGAAATGCGCGTAAACCAGGTTGGTCGAGCGCAGTCGTCGGGCAGACTTGGGGCCTTATGGCTCTCATCCTGGTCACCGAGAAGATCGCCGACACCGGCCTGCAACGTTTGCGTGACGCCGGCCACGACGTCGTGGTCCGCGAGGGTCTCTCGCCTGAAGCGTTGCTGAACGAGATCGGCTCGGCCAACGCCCTGATCATCCGATCGGCCACACAGGTCACGCCCGACGTGCTGGCCCACGGCAAAGAACTGGTGGTCGTCGGCCGCGCCGGCATCGGTCTCGACAACGTCGACGTCGAGGCCGCCACGCGACACGGAGTGATGGTCGTCAACGCGCCGCAGTCCAACGTGATCTCGGCGGCGGAGCATACGATGGCGCTGATCCTCGCCCAAGCGCGCAACGTGCCCCAGGCGCACTCCGCACTGCGCGCCGGTCGTTGGGAACGCACCAAATGGGAGGGCGTCGAGCTCTACGAAAAGACGCTCGGCATCATCGGTCTCGGACGCATCGGCAAGCTCGTGGCGCAGCGCGCGTTGGCCTTCGGCATGCGACTCGTGGCGTTCGATCCGTACGTCGCCGCCGAGCGCGCCCGCCAGCTGTCGGTCGACCTCGTCGATCTCGACACGCTCGTCGAGCAGAGCGACTTCATCACGATCCACGTCGCCAAGACACCGCAGACCGTTGGCCTGCTCAACGCCGATCTGTTGAAGAAGGCCAAGCCGTCGTTGCGGGTCGTCAACGTCGCCCGCGGCGGCATCGTCGACGAAGAGGCGCTCGCCGATGCGATCCGCGAAGGACGCGTCGCCGGTGCGGCACTCGACGTGTTCAACAAAGAACCGATGACCGAGTCACCGTTGTTCGCCCTCGACTCCGTCGTCGTGACCCCGCACCTCGGTGCCAGCACCGCCGAAGCACAGGACAAAGCGGGCGACACGATCGCCGAGCAGGTGTTGCTGGCCCTCGCCGGTGACTTCGTACCGTTCGCGGTCAACGTCGACGCAAGCGCGGTCAGCGAAACGGTGCGACCGTTCCTGCCGCTGGCCGAAAATCTCGGTCGGCTCTTCGCGTCGCTGTGCGACATATTGCCCGACACGATCGAGATCGAGTTCCAAGGAGACATCGGCGGCTACGACAACAAGCTCACCGCGCTGTCGCTGACCAAGGGCATGCTCGCGTACGTGAGCGACGAGCCGGTCTCCTACGTCAACGCCACCAACATCGCGCGCGACCGCGGCATCACGATCAAGTCGTCCAACAATCCGGTGGCCAAAGACTTCGTCAACTGCATCACGGTGCGCGGGGGTGCGCACACACTCGGCGGCACGCTCGTCGGTGTGCGGGGCGATCACCGCATCGTGTCGATCGATGACCACTCGGTCGATGTGCCACCGGCCGATCACATGTTGGTCGTGCGCAACCGCGATCAACCGGGCATGGTGGGCTTCGTCGGCACGGTGCTCGGCCAACACCACATCAACATCGGCGACATGCATCTCGGGCGCTCGGCCGATGGTGTACCCGCGATGATCGTGATCGGTACCGACGTGCGCGCGTCAGCCGATGTGCAGGCCGAGATCGCGGCGCACAAGGGCATCTTGTCGGTCAACGCCATCGGCCTCGCGTAGCGGCCCCGGCTCCCCGCTCTGAGGGCCGCTCGGGCCCCGGGTCAGCGCTTGGACGCGCGCATGCCGTCGGCCTCGGCGGCGGACTCGTCGCGGTAGCAGCGCTCGGGCACGGTGGATTCGTAGAAGCGGCCACCGGGCACGTGATAGATGCCGCTGTTGGCGTTGCCTTTCACCGGATGGGAGATCGGGCAGGCGCCATCGACCGCTGCGACCCAATCGGCGCTCGTGTCGGTCGCGGCCGAGGTGTCGGACGGGGCGGCTTGTGCGGGGGCGGTCGACGCGACCCGCAGCGGGGTCCATTCGGGGGCCTGCGGCGCACTCGCCTGGTTCTTCGGGCGTCGGGCCATGGCGAAGCGCACGATGGCGCCCGCGGCCGATGCCAGGAACAACAGCCGTCGGATACGGCGGAACAGTGATTTTTTCTTGCCGCGGCGGGCCATGGTGGTACTCCTCTTGGCGGTTCGTATCGGCGGCCGCGCCCGAACCGTGAGGGAACACGCTACCCGCCGCCTCGCCCCCACGAACCGTTGCTGCCCGCTCCAACGGCGGCTCGGGCCGTGGAAAAGTTCCCGACAATGGTTGCGGCATCGCCCGGGACTTCGGCTAGAGTCCAAATCAATGCATCAGGTAACTCGTCTGTCGAGCCTCCTTCTTACGTAACGGCGAGCACATAGTGCTCGCCGGTAACCTCCTGCGCCGTTTCGGCCCAGGGGGTTTTTGCGTTATTGGGGCCAAACACACGAGAGACCGTTCGAGAAAAGGGACACGAGATGAGCCAGGCCACCGAGAGAGTTGTCATCTTCGATACCACGCTGCGAGACGGCGAACAATCGCCGGGAATCTCACTCGACGTTGGTGAGAAGCTCGAGATCGCCGACCAACTCGCTCGCCTCGGTGTCGACTACATCGAAGCCGGCTTTCCCATTGCGAGCCAGGGCGACTTCGAGGCCGTGCTGGCGATCGCCAAATCGGTGCGTGGCCCGGTCATCTGTGGCCTGTCCCGTACGGCGCTCAAAGACATCGACCGTTGCTGGGAAGCGATCGAACCCGCCGAGAAGCGGCGCATCCACACATTCATCGCTACGAGCGAAACACATATGAAGCACAAGCTGCGCATGACGCCCGAGCAGGTGTTGCACGAGGCCGCCACCGCGGTTGCGCACGCCCGCAACTACACGGCCGATGTCGAGTTCTCGCCCGAAGATGCGTCGCGGTCCGACTTCGAGTTCATGTGCACCGTGCTCGATGCGGCTGTCGCGGCGGGTGCGTCGACGCTCAACATCCCCGACACCGTCGGTTACGCAACGCCCGAAGAATGGGCCGAATTGATGCGCCGCATCCGCCAGCGCGTCGCGGGTGACTACGTCATCTCCACGCACTGTCACAACGACCTCGGCCTGGCGGTCGCCAACAGCCTGGCCGCGGTCAACGCCGGTGCCCGCCAGATCGAGTGCACGATCAACGGCATCGGCGAGCGCGCCGGCAACGCGGCGCTCGAAGAGATCGTGATGGCGCTCAAGACGCGGGCCGACACGTTCGGCGGCATCGACACCGGCATCCGCACCGACGAGTTGGCGCGGTCGTCGCGCATGGTGAGCCGCCTCACCGGCTATCCGGTGCAGTTCAACAAGGCTGTCGTGGGCCGCAATGCGTTCTCGCACGAGGCCGGCATCCATCAACACGGCGTGCTGCGCGAACGCACCACCTACGAGATCATGGATCCCGCGGCAGTGGGCATGGGCGAGTCCAAGTTGGTGCTGGGCAAGCATTCGGGGCGCGCCGCGTTCAAGGACGCACTGCAAAAGATGGGCGTCGAGATCCACGGCGACGCGCTGCAGTCTGCATTCACACGGTTCAAGGAGCTGGCCGATCGCAAGATCCAACTCTCCGAAGCCGATCTCGAAGCGCTGGTGGCCGAAGAGCTCGGTGGGCATTTGACGCAAGCGTTCGAGCTCGTCTCGCTCGATCTGCACGGTGGCACGTCGAGCACGCCGACGGCCACGGTGACCATGAAGATCCACGGCACCGAGTCCACCGCATCGGCCACCGGCGACGGCATGGTCGAGGCATCGTGCAAAGCCGTGCGGTCGTGCACCGAGATGGAAGGGACCCTGACCGACTACAACGTCCTCTCGGTCACCGGGGGCGTCGATGCCCTCGCCGACGTGTCGTTGTCGTTCGAGTCGAGCGACGGCATCAAGGTGTCGGGTCGCGGCCTGTCGACCGACGTGGTCGAAGCATCGACTCGAGCGTTCATCGCTGCGCTCAATCGCGTGCAGCGCGTCCGCGAGACCGGCGAAGATCCGTCCAAGGTGATCCGCCCCGGCTCACTCCGCGTCGAGTAACCCCGCGAACCCCCGAACTCGCTGTCGAACGTGGAACATATCTCCACGTTCGACAGCGAGAACGCCACGTCAGAGGTCGATGCGGCTGGTGACGGCGAGGTCGGTGAACGAGTTGGCCTGCAGGCGTTCGTTCGACACGGTCCACAGGTGGTCGGCGGCGACGAGCGAGCGCACGATGGGCGAATCCTGCGAATGGCTGATGCGGCCGACTTCGGTGATGCCCTTTTGCGGATCGATCGACAAGATGACGGCGGTGTTGCTGCCGTCGTTGCCGTAGACGGGTAGCACTGCGATCTTGCGTTCGTCCCAATAGAGGAACGCATGGTGGTCGTACTCGGCCTGTGAGTTGCTGTTCGGCTGCTTCCATGTCGCGACCTCGGTCGGGTTGGCGAGATCGCTCACGTCGAACAGCGACACCTTCGTCCCCGACACCCGGCCTTGCGCGTTGGCGTCTTGGCCGATGCCGAGCACGTACTTCGTGCCGATCGGGTGGAGGTAGCCCGAGTACCCGGGGATCTTGAGTTCGCCGACGACGCGGGGTGCCGTCGGGTTCGCCAGGTCGACCGTGTAGAACGGGTCGGTCTGGCGGAACGTGACGACATACGCCGTCGCCCCCACGTAGCGCACGGAGTAGATACGCTCGCCCTTGCCCATGCCGCTCACTTGGCCGACACGGTCGAGACGGGCGCCGTCGCGTTGGAGCACGGTGATGGTGCTGTCGGTTCCCGCGCCCCACGGCGCACCATTGGTGGTCGCGGCGCGCAGATGGCCGTCGTATTCGGACATCGAGAACTGGTTGAGCAGATGTCCCGGCACGGTGCCCGACGCGGTGTAGCCGGCGGGTTTGGCGCCGCTGATGTCGAAGGAGTGGATCGACGTCGAATAGTCAGCGGCGAAGTCACGGGTCTGTTGCTCTTCGGGTGCGATATAGCTCGTCGTCGCGACGTAGAGGTTCTTGTCCGATGCGTAGACCGTGTCGCCATTGCTGAGGATCGATACCGCGTCGCCGTTGCCGATGGTCTTCGTCAGGTCGAAGGTGAGCACCGACAGCGTGCCGAAGCCGGCGAATTCGGTCGGCATGTCGACGTTGGTGCACTGCGCGAGTTGGCCTTGCTGCAACTGCTTGCCCGCCGCATCTTCGAGGCGGTACAACGGCAGCCAGTCCTCGAGCTTCGACTCGCGAACCGTTTGTTGGTTGAGTTCCTTGGCCCGCGCTTCGCCCGCTTCGTTCTGCGGATACACGAACGGCAGATCTTGCGGATACGAACGCACAACCACGCGAGCGACCGTGCCGATCTGACGCGCCGTCAGATAGTCACCTTCGACTTCGAGGCGCTTCACGACGCGTGGTGTGTCCGGCGCGGACAGGTCGAGCTCGGTGATCGTCGACGATTGGCGGCCCGAATCCGGCGCGATGTCCTGGGCGATGCCGCCGGCGACCTTGGTGTTCGGCGCGATCACTCCACCACGAAAGCCGAAGCTGGTGCCGAATACGAGCACCCGGTTGCCCGAGACGAGGATTTCGGTCGGTTGGAAGTTGTCGTCGCCGAGATCGATCGTGCCGACGAGCTTCGGCGGCGCGCCTTTCAGATCGACGACGTGGAACACGCCGTTGGCGACGACCAAGATGCGCGAGCCGTCGGTCTTCACGAGGTCGGGTTCGTCGATGCCGACCTCTTGCACGTTCGTGTTCGAGAAGCCCTGATCGGTTGCCGCGTCGCGGGCAAGGCCCTTTGACTCGGGCGCGGCGGTGGGGGCGACCGCGCGGCCACCGGAGCTCGAACCCATCGCATCGAACATCATGATGGGGCCGCCGCCGTTGAGGCCGTAGGGCCCCACGCGGGCCGCGGCTTCCTCGCGCAGATGATCGAGCAACGAGTCGCAGTTGGCCACAGGCCTCAGCCGGGCCGCGAACTGCAGGCTGCCGATCCCCCCGAGGGGCCCGGCGCCGGGGTCGTCCTTGGAACAGGCACCGAGGCCGACGCCGAGAGTGAGAGCGGCGACCGTGGCGATCCGCAGGTGCACGCGCATGGAATGTCCTCCGATGGATTGGTTCGCCTCATCGGACGTACCGACTCGCTCACCGGTTCCCCATCGGCCAAATATCCGCCCACCCAACGGGTCGAGCACGGTTCAGGACGGGTCAGTTGACGGCGGGCATCCAGTCGGGGCGCTGCTGCTCGAAGGTCGAGATCTCGTCCGCGTGGTGCAGCGTGATGCCGATGTCGTCGAGGCCGTTGAGGAACCGGTCGCGCGTCGAGGGGTCCATCGGGAACGATGCGGTCACGCCGATTGCGGGTGCTTCGACGGTGAGGCGCTCGAGATCGATCGTGATCTCGAGCGAGGGGTCGGCCTCGACCGCCGCCAGCAATTGCTTGCCGACTTCGGGCGTCACCTGCACCGGTACCAATCCGTTCTTGGTGCAGTTGTTGCGAAAGATGTCGGCGAAACGCGGCGAGATCACGGCATCGAATCCGTATTGCTGGATCGCCCACACGGCGTGCTCACGCGATGATCCGGTGCCGAAGTTGGGCCCGGCGACGAGAATGTTCGCACCGGCGAAACGCTCGTCGTTGAGGACGAAGTTGC
>JBDTLT010000016.1:0-51298 GCA_039934635.1 Acidimicrobiales bacterium | reverse complement strand
GCATTCGATGGATTCCGGCCTACATCCGGTACATCGGCTACTTCAGCAACTTCATCTTGTTGTCCGCGTTCCTCGGCATCGGCCTCGGCATTCTCGTCAGCCGACGTTCGTGGCGACTGCCGCCCTTCCCGTTGATGCTCGCGTTCCTCGTCATCTACGTGTGGCGCAACAAGATCGAAGTGCGCCTCAACTCCACCGACGTGTTGTATTACGGCGCGGGCGAGAGCATTGCAAAGAGTGAGCACTACCTCGTGCTACCGATCGTGATCTTGCTCGTCACCCTCACGATGGTGCCGTTGGCGCGACCGCTCGGCCCATTGCTCAACGCGTTGCCCCGCTTGCAGGCGTACACCATCGACATCATCGGCAGCATGGCCGGTACCGCAATGTTCTTCGCGTTCGCATGGTTCTCCGCTCCGCCGATCGTGTGGTTCGGCGCCCTCACCGTGCTGCTGATCTCATTGGCCGGTCCCCGCACGATCATGCTCGGCGGGTTGCCGATACTTGCGACACTCATCATCGTCGTACATCTGCAGAGCAGCACGCAGTGGTCGCCGTACTACAAGCTCACTGTCGAGCCCGCCGCACAAGGCACCGGCGTCATCATCAACGTCAACAACAGCGGACAGCAGACGGCCACCGAGATCGAATACAAAGAGTCGTTCTACAACCGCGTCTACGAGCTCTTTCCTGCCCAACAATTCGAGAACACGTTGATCCTCGGCGCGGGCAGCGGATCTGACACCGCCGTGGCGTTGGCGGCAGGCGTACCGCACATCGACGCGGTCGAGATCGATCCCAAGATTCTCGATCTCGGCAAAAAACTGAATCCCGAGAAGCCCTATCAAGACCCCCGTGTGACTACCTACGTCAACGACGGCCGGGCATTCATGCGCAACACCGACAAACGCTACGACCTCATTTCGTTCGCGCTACCCGATTCGCTCACACTCACTTCGGGCTTCTCCAACCTGCGCCTCGAAAGCTTCCTACTCACCAAGGAGGCCATCGAGGATGCGCGCGATCACCTGACCGACGACGGCATGGTCCTCTTGTACAACTACTACCGAGAGCCGTGGCTGGTCGACAAGATCGCCGCCATGATGAAGGACGTCTTTGGCCAAGACCCCTACGTCAGCACCTACGGCGGTTGGGGCCGGGCGGCGGTTCTCATGGCGGGGCCAAAGGTCGCGCAGATTCCCGCCGCGCTCAACAAGCCGTATGCCGAACTCCCGGGTCGCGATGAGACTCGCGTCGACGTCATCGGCGAGGGCTTCTACCCGACCGTCAATGCGCCCCGACCCGCCACCGACAACTGGCCGTTCCTCTATCTCAAGACACCGGTATTTCCCAAGATCTACGTCGGCTCGTTGCTACTGCTCGCCGGCATTGCGCTGATCGGTGTGCTCATCGCCATGCCGCGCAAGGCGCTGCGCCGCTTCGACCTCCACATGTTCTTCCTCGGCGCGGCGTTCATCCTGCTCGAGACCAAGAGCATCGTCGCTTTCGGGTTGCTGTTCGGCAGCACGTGGATGGTGAATTCGCTGGTTTTCTTCGCCATCCTCACCAGCGTGCTGATCGCGATTCTCGTGAGCTCGCGCCTGCAGATACGAAGGCCCGGCATTCTTTACGCGCTATTGGCGGTCACGCTGATCATCAACTTCATCGTGCGGCCCGAGCGCTTGCTCTTCGACACGCCAATACTGCGTTACGTCGTTGCCGCCGTGATGGCGTTCACACCGGTCTTCATCGCCAATGTCGTGTTCGCCCGTTCGTTCCGCGACAGTGAGACGGCCGACATCGCCTTCGGCAGCAACCTCCTCGGCATCATGGCGGGCGGCACGCTCGAGTACTTCGCGCTGCTGCTCGGTTACCGCGCACTCCTGCTCATCGCCCTCGGCCTCTACATGTTCGCGGCACTTCTCGGTCGCTATACGCCCTTCGGGCGAGTGCCGATGACACCGTCCAACTCGAGCTGATCACATTCGGCCTCGGTCTTGCCGAGCACCCGAGTCAACACGTCACGCGTGTCCTGACCCAGCGTCGGTGTCGCGCGTTGCGTCCACCGGTCGACGCCCGAGTACTTGAAGGGCAACGTCGGCACCGGGTGCACGCCGATCGACGGGTGTACGAGATCTTCGTAGAACCCTCGCGCCACCATCTGCGGGTGCCTGCTCTGAATGCGCGGGTCCCAGCAGCGCGCCGCCGGGACACCGTGCGCCAGCAGCAACGTGACCGCATCGTCGAGTTCGTGCGCCGCCGCCCACGCGTCGAGTGCGTCGTCGATGGCGTCGTGACGCTCGCGGCGGCCGGCACGCGTCGACAACGCGGGATCCGCGGCCCACGCCGGCTCGCCGAGCGCTCGCACCAGGCCATCCCATTGCGCGTTGGTCTCTACTGATACCGCGAGCCACTGTTCGAAGCCGGGGCAGGCGTAGACGCCTTGCGGCGCGGCCTGCGGCGAACGATTGCCTGATCGCGTCATCAAGTTGCCGTACGCCGTGTATTCGATGATCTGCTCAGCGGCGCAGTTGAGCGCGGCCTCGACCATGGTCGACTCGATGAAGACACCCCTGCCGGTCTGTTCGCGCTCCCAGAGTGCGACCATCAGCGCGGTTGCGCCGTGCAGCCCGGCAATCGGATCGCATGGTCCTCGCATGATGCGCGGCTGGTCGTCGAGATGACCCGTGATCCAGGCCATGCCCGTCAGCTGCTCCATGGTCTGGGCGAATCCGGGCCGTTCGCGCCACGGCCCCGAGAGACCGAATGCAGGCATGCGCAGATAGATGGCGCGTTGGTTGAGTTTGTGAATGTGCTCCCAACTCAACCCCCATTTCTCGATGACACGCGGGACAAAATTCTCCGCCACGACGTCACATTCGCGGATGAGGTCGTCGATCAACAGTTTGCCGGCGGGGTCGTCGATGTTGATCGTCACGCCCAGCTTGTTGGTGTTGGCCGCGGTGAACATGTGTCCCCACTCCCACCAATCGGGGCGACCGAACATGTAACCCGTCATGCGCATGCCGTCGAGATGGGTGATCGACTCGACGTGCCACACCTCGGCGCCGAGTAGGGCAAAGAAGTGCGTCGACGAAGGCCCCGCCCACCACGACGTGATGTCGAGGATGCGCAAACCTTCGAACGGCAACTTGGCGTTGGCCGCGCGCTCGCTCGACACCGCGGACGGTCGCGGGCGGGCTTCGATCGTTCCTGTGTGCTCACCGAGCTTGGGCGCCGCGGTGAACGGACGCGGCGCAGAGCCGTCGATGAGATAGGGCGGACGGGGCTGACGAAAACCGTCGGGATTGTCGACGAAAACTCCGCGCTCGCGTAAGTGCTCGTTCTCGAAGATCGATTGCCCGTCGTAGACCTGCGTGCAGGGTACGCGCAGTTCCGCGGCGAGGGTCATGATCTCGGCACAGTCGTGCTGCGTGGTCCACGCATGCAAGATGGCTTCCCACTCGGCGCGTCGCCTGGTGCGGCCGCCGAACGATGCGAGATCCGCGTCATCGAACAAGTCGGCGCGTTCGATCATCAGCAACAGGCCCTGGAACATGTGTGCGGCGTTGGTGTTGAAACCGATCCATCCGTCGCGTGCCGGTTCGATCGACGGTGTCTCGAGATTGCGACAAACCGTCGTGATCGGTGGGCGACCCGCCATGTGATGCGAGAGATCGCTGAAAGTCGACGCCGCGATGGCGTTCACCTCTGCGATCGAGAAATCGATATCGTCACCGATGCCCGTGCGGCGAGCGCGCCACACCGCGCCGAGCGCGGCGGGCGCGGCATAAGCGGCCGCTGTCCAATCGCTGATGCGGCCGCCGCCCTGGATCGGCGGTTGATCGGGGCGTCCTCGGTACAGGATCGACCCCGACTCTGCCTGGACCGTGAACTCCGTCGCCGGGCGTTCGGCCAACGGGCCTGTCAAACCGAACGGCGAAATCGACAGCACGACGAGATACGGGCGTCCTTGTCGCAGCGACGATCGATCGAAGTCACCGGCCGCACCGACCGCCCCGCTCTGAAGGGCCGCTCGGGCCCCGTAGTCTTCGACAACGAGGTCCGCGCCGGTAACGAGATCTTGTACCGCGGCATCGGCAAGACTGCCCACGATCGAACGCTTGGACGTGTGGAGATAGCGGAATATCGCGCTGTCGGCGTCTCCGAGATCGGCGCCCGTCGCCGACCATCGACGCAACGGGTCGCCCTGCGGTGATTCGACCTTGATGACGTCAGCGCCACCATCGGCCAACAACTTGGTGCAATAAGCGCCGCAATATCCTGTCGAGAAGTCGATGACCCGTACGTCGGCCAGCCCCTGCATCAGTCCCCCGCATTCCGCTCTGAAGGGCCCCTCGGGCCTGTCAGATGACCTTGCTATCACGCAACTGTTCGAGTGTCGCTGCGTCATAGCCCAACCACTCGCGGTACACCTGCTCGTTGAACGCACCAATCGCGGCGCCGGGGAACCGGATCGTCGCCGGCGTTGCGTCGAGACGCGGCGAAGCCGGCACCATGTGCAACTCTCCCATCGCCGCGTCGTCGACGGCCACGATGCTCCCCCGCGCCCGGATGTGCGGATCGTTCAACAATGCGGGCACGTCGTTCACGGGCGCGGCCGGCACGCGATTGTCGGCCATCACGGCCAGGACCTCGTCGAGTGGGTGCGCGGCGATCCACTGGGCGACGAGCGCGTCGAGTTCGTCTGCGTTCGCGATGCGATCCACGCTGCGGGCGAACTTGGCCTGACCCTCTGGCGTATCGGCACCGACGATCTTGAGGATGCGGGCCACCTGCCGGTCGGTCGTCCCCGACACCACCAGCCAGCGGTCGTCGCCGGCGCGGTACACGTTGCGCGGTACACCGGTCGGGATGCGCGAACCCGTGCGCATCGGTGGGGGCTCGTTGGCTGCGGGGTCGTACGCAATGATCGTCGGCTGTAGCAGTGTCAATACCGGCTCGTAGAAGCTCACGTCGACATGTTGCCCACCCCCGCCGTTGACCTTGTTGTGGTAGCACGCGACGAGCGCGCCGATGACACCCGAAAGCGCGCTCAACGAATCACCCAACGGTACCGACGGCAACATCGGCGGGCCCGACGCTTCGCCGGTCATGTAGGTGAGCCCGCCGTAGGCCTCGGCCAATGTCCCCGCGCCGGGGCGCGCGGCGAGCGGCCCCGTATTGCCATAACACGACACGCTGACCATGACGAGTGCACTGTTGATCGCCGACAGATCGGCATAGGAGAGGCCCCAGGTCGCGAGTTGCTCCGCGGGGTAGTTCTCGACGACGACATCGGCGTGGCGTACGAGCTCGCGAAAGATGTCGCGGCCGGGCTCGGACGTGAGATCGAGCGTTATGGTGCGCTTGTTGCGCGACGTGAGCGCCCACATGAGCGACGCCCCATTGCGCTGCGCACCGATCTTGCGTGACGCCTCTCCCGCCGGCGGTTCGACCTTCACCACGTCGGCACCGAAGTCGCCCAGGATGGCGCTGATCTGTGGCCCGGCCAGGAAGGTCGAGATGTCGACCACCCGCATACCTGCCAACGCACCCATCGACTCATCCGCCATGCTGTCCTCCGGTCGTCCCCGCTCAAAGCGCCGCTCGGGCTTCGAGGCAAACGCCAACGATACGATGCGCGCCGGATCGGAACGAACGAGGCGACATGACGGCAACCACACCGATCGTCGGGGGCAGCACGCCCGAGACCGACATCTACGACAATCGTCAGTACGGCGACGGCGTACCCCACGAGAAACTCGCGCGATTGCGTCGAGACAGCCCGGTGTTGTGGCACGAACTGCCCGACGGCGGCGGGTGCTGGTACCTGCTCAAGCACGCGGACGTCGCTGCGGCGTCCAAAGACCCGGCCACGTTCTCGGCTGCCCGTGGCGGCATCGTGATCGAGGATCAAACGCCCGAGGCATTGGCCCGGGTCAAGACGCAGCTCTTGTCGATGGACCCACCCGAGCACCGCGAATTGCGCAACCTGGTGTTGACCGCGTTCACGCCGAAGACCATCGATGCGATGGCGACGTGGTTGCGTGAGCGCAGCCGAGCGATCATGCAAGAGGCCGCGGACATGAGCCCGTGCGACTTCGTGATGGACGTCGCCGGTGAGCTACCGATGCAGACGATCAACCAGATGATGGACGTGCCCGAGGTGCACCGAAAGCGCATCGTGACGCTCGCCGACGAAGTCATCGCCGGTGGCGGTGGACGCGACCGAGCGGCGGCCGAAGATCCCGGGGCCCAACTCGGCGCGCTCGGCTACGAGATGGCGAGCGCGCGCAAGGGCAAAGATGGCACCGACCTCATCTCCCTCATGCTGAAGGCCACCTACCAGGGTCACCCGCTCGACGAGGTCGAATTCGCCGGTCTGTTCGTGCAGATCGCGGTCGCGGCCAACGAGACGACGCGGTCATTGCTGTCGGGTGCGTTCATCGCCTTGATCGAGAACCCCGACGCGTGGGCCACGCTTGCCAACGACTATTCCAAGATCCCGGTGGCCGTCGAAGAGATGCTGCGGTGGGTGACACCGGTGCACTACTTCCGGCGGACCGCCACCCGCGACGTCGACGTGCGCGGCCGCACGATACGAGAGGGCGATCGCGTGGTGTTGCACTACACGAGCGCCAACTTCGACGAGGACGTGTTCGCGGATCCGTTCCACTTCGATGTCACTCGCGATCCCAACCCGCAACTCGCGTTCGGGTGGGGCGAACACTTCTGCCTGGGTGCCCGCTTGGCGCGGCTCGAGACCCGCATCTTCTTCGAAGAGCTCTTCGATCAGTTTGCTTCGGCCGAAATCGTCGGTCCCGTGCGACGGCTCGAGTCGAATCTGACCAACACGACCAAGCGCGTCCCGGTGCGACTCACTCCGCGTGCGCGCAAGGGAGCCGCATGAGCAGTGGGAACGAGAGCACCCGCATCGTGCTGGCCACCGACGCGGGTTTCCTCGCCCCGGTGGCTTGCGTCTTGTCGATGCTCGACCGACTCGACCCCGATCTGGTGGTGAGCATTCTGCACGATGGCGTCGAGGCGAAAGATCGTGAACGCACGACGAGCCACCTGCGCGACGGGCTCCGAGTCGAATGGATCGACGTGTCAGAGGTACTTCCTCGTCATCTCAAGGGCACGTCTCATTTCACGCGCATGAGCTACGCCCGGTTGATTTGCGCCGATGCGGTACCTGCTCACGTCGAACGGATCGTGTATCTCGACGGCGACGTTCTCATCCGGCGATCGTTGCGACCGTTGCTCGAAGTCGATCTTGCGCAGCGGCCAGTCGGAGCCTGCATCGATCTGAATGCGACCTCTGCCGGCTTGGGTCTGTCCGACTGCACGACCTTTGGCATGACCCGCGATACGCCGTACTACAACGCCGGCGTTCTCGTCGTCGATACCGCCGCGTGGCGAGGCGAGCGAATTGCGCATCGCGCCATCGAATTCGCGTCGGAGCATCCCGACGATCTTCAATGGGCCGACCAGGACGTGATCAACGTCCTCTTGGGCAGTCGGTGCCACCGTCTCGACGCCCAGTGGAACCTGTTGTGGGGTGGTTGGGGCCGGCGGGCGACGCGCCGACGTGTCGGCACCGCGCTGCCCCCAGCCGAACTCGACAGAGCGCTCTCCGACCCTGCGATCGTGCACTTCGCCGGATCGATAAAGCCGTGGCACCCCCGCTACGGCGGCCGGCTCGGCAGTCGTTGGTTCGACGAGTGGCGACAGGCCGCCCAAAAGACGGCGTTCGCCGGTGAGTTGCTGGGCGGGCGGCGAGAGCGTCTCACTCGGCTCGCATGGTCGCCGCTCGTCGCCCCGATCGACATGGTGATTCGGGTTTCCTCGCGCCGCACGAACTAACGGCGGGCGGTCAGATACGAATGCCGACCCACTGCAGCATGCGATACGCGGTCACGTGGAACGACGTCTTGAGTCGCTCACGCGCGGTGAGTGGCGCGAGATCGGGGAACGCGCCGCTGCCGAGGAGCTCGGCGACCGACCGTTGGTAGCCGCGTCCATAGCCGGCCGCGTTCTTGGAACTGTGCGAGTCGCCGTTCAGGCGCACCTGGATCAGGCTCTGCGCAACGACGACGAGCCCACCCAACGCGAAGAGGCGAAGGTAGAGATCAGACTCCATGTCGGTCTCGCGCCACGTGACCTTGCGGGCAGCCACGGTGCGCATCAAGGACGACGACTCGGTGCCGAAGATGTTGCCCGCGGCACGGAGGGAGATGTCGGCAGCCTCTCGACCGGAATAATACCCGTCGAGACCATGCACTCCCTTCGACCGCAACAACGTTCGGCCCTTGGAACTGACGAAGTCGTGGCGAACCACGCCCATGACCGCTTCGGGGGGAGCTTCATCGAACGCGCGCACCTGCGCAGCAATGCACTCGGGCTTCAGGAGGTCGTCGGCATCGAGAATCTTGACGAACTCACCTTCCGCGAGTTCGAACGCAGAATTGAAATTGGCGGCCCGACCGATGTTCTCGGGCCACCGAATCTTGCGAATGCGGGGATCGGTGAACGACTCGACGATCGACCAACTGTCGTCGGTGCTGCAGTTGTCGAGGATGAGGAACTCGATATCTGCATACGTCTGCGCGAGCGCCGACGCGATTGTGGGCTCTAGATACTTTCCCTTGTTGTAGACGGGTATCGCGATCGTTACACGCGGCACGGTCCAGGACCTCCATAGCGGACAACTCGTGAGCGCAGTCGACGGCCCGCGGCCGCCGTGATGGGCTCAGCCGGCTGCAGGCTCGCTTCCGACCTTCACGACGCGAAAGGCAGCAGCTCCACCTCGCTCGGCGACGATAGCGACGTTCGGATTCGCTCGCAATAGGTCGACCAACCGATTGTACGACTGCACGGTCAGCAGGCCGTACTCGTGGGCGTACTCGCGCTGCGACTGCCCGGTCACGATGAAGAGGCTTCGGTTTCCCATGCGGTCGGACAGCTCCGACACCAGTGCGGCGACTCGCGGCTCGTCGATATTCGTATCGTCGAAGGGCAAGCCGGGCACATCGAAAACACTGCCGATCTTGTCCAGCCCGTTCACGACTTGGTAGTAGTTGCGCGTCATCTTGGCGTCTTGGCCCGGCGCGATGGTGATGACGAATGAGCCGGGCGGCGCAACTTCACCCAGCACGCGACCCACGGCCAACTCGTCGGCACGGATGTAGTTGAACGACTCCCGGCCGTACGCGGCAAGCACGAAGCCGAACGCCAAAACCGACACCACAACCAAGCCCGCGAAGGCCCCCCGTAACGATCGCCACGCCGAACGTCGCGGAAGGAATGCCGCACTCGCCAAGAAACAGAGTCCGGGCAACGCATAGAGGTAGGCGCGCAGAGGGGCCTCTGCGCCATACCTGACGCCTACGCCGACGAGCACCGGCGCGCCGCAGAGCAGCAGCACTTCGAAATCGGCAAAGCCGGCACGAACGCGACGAAAGAGACCGACGACTGCCAACGCCGCGATTGCAAAGACCGACGCGAATCCGACGCGGTAGGCCCAGACGATGCCGGCGGCGGGCGTCTCCGTCAGTTGCGAGAACGGCGTCGTTCTCGCATTCTTGAACGGGTTCGGCAACTCGAGCAAATAGGTGTTCTTCGAAAAGTAGGCATGGGCCGTGAGCATCCACCCGATGAAGATCACCACCATGAAGATCAGCAGGTCCGGTCGAACCAGGCGCCGGAAGACCGCATAGACGAACGTCACCAGAAGCACGGCTATCGGAGTGAGTTGATGACTCACGGCGATTGCACCGAACAGCACGGTGCAGGCCACGACGCCGCGTGTCTTTGCGGTCCTCGTCACCGTCGATCGTTCGAAGAAAGGTAGGTCAGGGCGAACGTAGCGAGTGCGCGACACGCGCTTGAGCACCGCGCCGGTGACCCTTGCCCGCAGTGTCTCCCTCGTCGGGAATGCGCTCAAGACACGAGCGACCAGACCAAGCATGACGAATGACAAGACCAAGACGAAGGCCTGCGGCGCGAGATAGTCCTGGCCCAGCCAATTCGCCACGACGAACAGCAGAATGGCCAGCCACCGCTGCCGCGCGTCGCTGCTGAAGGACCGATAGAGGAAGTCGAGCGCGCCGATCGCGAGGAGATTGAAGAAGAGAGGCGCCCACGGTGCATACGACAGCGGCCTCAGATCCACGAGCTCGCTGAAGGTGCCCGCGGTGGTGAAGAACCCCGGCCAGTTGTGGAACGCGTCGATGTTGCGATTGAACGAACCGTTGTCGATCACGTATTCGACGACGCCGATGTACTTGGGGCTCCAACCGAACCGGGGCGTGCCGTACACGATCGGCAGGACCCCATGCAGGAGGAACACCGTCGATCCGACGAGCGCGGCCGCGCACAGCTCTGAAAACTTCTCCCGCCACAGATTGTGCACGGACGCGGCGATCAGGAGGGCAAGTGCGACGAAATAGCCGCTCGGCGCGGCGCGGAAGAACCCGAACGAGTCGTACGCCTCTGGATTGACGTGCCGAACGACGCCTCGCGTCGCGACGATGACGACGACCGCCGCCGTCACGACGATCAGGCCGCCGTGAAAGTCGATGGTCGGCCACACGCGCTTGCGGCGGTCGCGCGTCGCCGCGCTTCTCCTGCCCAATAGCACGGCGAGCGCGCTCAGAGCAATGACGACCTCATACAGCGCAATCGGATTCCACAGATCGAATTGGGCTGTGAGCACACTCAAGAGCGCCCACGCGGCGAGGCTCAGGGCGACACAGACGATGGGCACCGGTTCTGACCCGAAACGCAACCAACGCGCGAACGGCAGCCCGGGCAGGACCAACATCGCCGCGAGGACCGCGGCCATCCGCAAGGAGGTCACCGGCAGCAACGGTGCCCCCGCGGCGGCTGCGAACCCTGCGACCCAAGCAGACACAACCGCGCGCCGGCGTCGCCTCGGCTCTGCGTCGACGGTGACCTCGACGCCTGCGTCGAGGGTGACTTCGTCGAGTACCGCCGCGTCATCGAACTCATCGAACTCGATGACCGTGATCGCCCGCGCCGCCATGCCGACCTCGCCGAGCGCCACCTCGACGTCGTCGTCTTCTTTCTCGAACACCTCTACTGCGAGTGCATCCTCGAACGCGACATCGTCATCGCCGTACGCGACCTCGACATCCCCGTCGAACGCAACCTCATCGTCGGCATACGAGTCGACGCGGTACTCATCCTCGGCGTCTTCGTCGAACACCTCCACCGCGAGCGCATCCTCGAACGCGACATCGTCATCGCCGTACGCGACCTCGACATCCCCGTCGAACGCAACATCGTCGTCGCCGTACGCGACAACGCGGTGCTCACGCTGCTCCTCTTTGAGCCCGACTTCGGCGGAGGCGAGTCCGTGAGACTGACCCGAGCGCCGCGCGCGATGACGGCTCATATACAGCGCACCCGGCACGAGCGCCGCCGACCAGCCGACGGCATAGGCCGCGCCGATGACGAACAGACCGTGGTCGCGCAGGAAGAGCAGGATCACGGCGATGGTCAGCGTATGCAAGATCGTCAGACACCCGACCGTCGTCTTGGTCGAGCGCTGCGATCGTGCGACCGTCAGCGCCACGCTGGTGAGACTGGCCGGGATCGACGACAACGCCAAAAGGCGAAGGAACGAACTCGCCTCGACGAAATCCTTTCCGAAGAGACGCAGAACGAGGGGCGCGGCGGCCACCACGGCAAGCGTGCTGGGCACCACGCCCAACAAGATCAATTTGAGAGTGCGCCCGACCAAGCTGCGGCGTTGCTCAGGGTGCCGGCTGAGTTCGGTGGCGAGTGATCGTTGCAGCGCGGTGAAGAGGTCGCCCATCGCGAAGCCGATTGCACTCGCGACCGCGTACCCCGCGGCGATGTCGGTGCCCAACCAGTCGGCGACGAGCACCGGCGTGACCGCCCGAACGAGCAGATCGAGGGTCGACATGAGAAAGTCGCCAATGATCAACGGCGACTCGCGACGCACGTTGATCTTGCGCCGTGGGATTGCCAACGCGAGATCGGCGGGAATGACGTGGCGAAAGATGTACCACGACACACCGCACGCGAGGGGCAACACGGGGATGAAGAACGCCAGCAGGATCGGGCGCTCGACACCGGCGGCGCGCATCGCGAAGAGCGCCCCGATCGCGGAGAGTCCATAGATAGTGCTCTCGATCAACACGATCCGACCGTGGCGCAGCGTTGCGAGGACGATGTCCTGCAAAGCGAACACGTTCCACGACGCCACGGCAATGACGAAGAAGACCGCGTAGACGGGATCCTTCACGACGTCGTGTACGACGTCGGAGTACTGACCACCGACCAACACGACGGCCAGAGCAGCGACGATCGCCAGCGACGTCGTGATCACGTACATCCGCGCCACGAATCGCGCCGGCCGGTCCGCGGTCGGTAGCAAACGGTGGACGATGACCGCCATGTCGAGTTGCACGACGGCAGCAACTGCTCGGGCGACTGCGATCATGGTCAATTCGGCGCCACTGGCCGTTGCGCCGAACATGCGGGCGGCAGTGATCACGAATACGAAACCGAGCGCAGACTGCATGCCGACGCTCGAGCCGAGCGTGAGCACGCTGCGGGTCATGTGCGTGACCGCGTTGCGCGAGCCATGTGCCGGGTTCTCGCGGGCGGCGGGACCCGGGGCCTCCCTGACCTTCGGCGCCGTTTCGACGCGTTCGATCGTGGTCTTCACTCGTCGGCCCGCGGTGTGCGCGATATTTGCGGCGAGCTCGTCGGCACGGGGCTAATCAAGGATTTCCGTCGAAGAGCCGAGGCGCAGTAGCCCATACCCGCGGCGAAGGTCCCGGCAACAATCGAACCCGCCGAGGCAAGACCGCCGAGATCGCCCCGGAAAACTCCGAACACGCCTCGGGCGACGCCGGCCGGCAGTGTGCGACTGACATAGCGCCGCTCTGTCGCCAGTGCATCGCCGGCACCGACCGATCTCGCAACCGCCGCCTTCGACACACCCTCGTGATAGCAGCGATGAAGGAAGTAGCGGAACCGAACCCGGCTGGCGGGAACGTAGTGGTCGATCGTCGTTCGGGGTTCGTACATGAAGCGACATCCGGTGGATTGACGCAGGCGGATGCAGAACTCGGTTTCCTCGCAGCCGGCCGGCAGACCGAGCACGCGACCGAGATCGGCGCGAAACCCTCCACAGCTCAGGGCCAACTCGCGCCGCACCAGCATCGCACCACCGAACGGATTGCGGATCTCGGTGGGCTCGGTGGGCAATCCGACATACGAGCAGCCGACGACCCACAAGAACTCATGGGGAAACCACCGAGGGGGCTGGTCTTGCCATGCCGGGAGCACTGCCGAACCGACGCCGGCCACGGAGTCGTCGGCGAGAGGGGCGCAAAGGACCCGTAGCCAATCAGGGGCGGCGACTGCGTCGTCGTCGAGAAACGCGACCACCGGCGCGGTTGCGACACGAAGCCCGGTGTTCTTGCCCCCTGACAGCCCCTTGTCGCCGTGGTTCGGTACCACGATCACGCCTCGAAGTTGCTCGACGGCGCGCTGCAACAAGTCGTCGTTGTAGTCGACGACGAGGACGACCTCGGTAGGACGAAGCGTCTGGTGTCGGACTGATTCGACCGCGGCGAGAATCTGATCCCATCGTTGCTCTGTGTAACAACAGATGACGACGCTGACGGATGGCTCTTGGCTCAACTAGCTCTCGGACTTCCGTGACTGCTGATTTGCCTCGCGTCTGACACCGAACCGGCTACGCGCGTAGCCGATCGGTCCGTACGTCCAAGCCATCAGCTGGGTAGCGATCACGCCGGCGGGTAGACGCGCCGCTCGGTCGCGCTGGTTGAGGGTCCGAGTGTGGCGGATGCCGGCCGGGATGCGGCGCCACACGTCGGTCCGCGAATCAGAACTGGTGAGAAGCTTCGTCACGTACGACGAGAGACCGACGCCCCAACCCCAGATTTGGCGACGCAGGTCCTCGTCGGTCGGCCGGTTGTCGTGCCACGCGACCATCGACGGCTCGTATGCGATCGACCAGCGCGAGAGGATCGTTCGAACGAACATGTCCATGTCCTCGGCACCATGCGCCGGCGTGCCGGGCCCCAACGCGAGGTCGAAAACACCGATCTCCTTCAATGCCTCGCAGCGAAAGGCATAGACCGCACCGGCGCCGAACACTCCAGCGGTGTACGGATAGGCGGGGCCTACGTCGGAATCAGGGTCGAGTGAACGCACGCGCGGGACGAACCTCGTACCCCACGCCGACAACTGATCGAATCGCGCTTTGGCAAGGGTGTCGAGTTCCCACGATGCGACGAAGCCGGTGACACAGCCGATCTTGTCGTCTCGTTCGAAGCCGTCGAGCATGCCATCGAGCGTCAGTCGATCGAGCACCGTGTCGTCGTCGGCGAACAAGACGAAGTCGGACGAGATCGCCCGCAGCGCACAGTTGCGGGCGTGACTGCCGCCGCGCCGTGGTTCGACCTCGTAACGCAGCTGCGAGTTGGCTTGCATGCGCTCGCGAACCATCAGATACGTCGAGTCGGTCGTCGGGGCGTTGTCGACGACGAGGACGGTGAAATCGCGATAGTTCAGTTTGTCGATCGAGTCCAGAAGACGCTGCAAACTGTTGGCTCGATTGCGAGTCGGGATCGCAATCGTGACGGTGCCCCGGCCCCGCTCGGGCCGCAGGACGGCCGGCGGCATCGTGTCGATGAGCGCGGACAATGACTCTGCGGCGCGCCCTAAGTGGAGCGACAGCGCGGCGAGCGCTTGATCGCGAACCGAAGCAATGAGCTCGCCCGCATCGGACAATGGCGCGGTCGCGTAGCCGATCGGCTGTCCGTCGATGCGCAGAAGGACGCGCGCTCGCTGCGGTCGGCTGTCTGAATTTGCACGATCACGAATCGCGTCGCACTGCGGCGCGAGTTCGCTGCGCAATTCGACAGTACCTACCGCCAGCGGTACGTAGTTGTCGAGGTCAATACGCCACGAGGCGGGAACGGGCATGGGACCAACCTCTCACCTTGGCCGGACCCACTCCGAGATGATGGTACGCAGAATGCGAAGACCGTCGCGCTTGGCTGCGAGCTTCGACGTACCGCTCATGCGCGGTGTTTCGAAGCTGGCGACCTCGACGATGCGAATGTTGGCCCGCAACGCCCGGAGGGCCACCAAGGCCTCGACTTCGAAGCCTTCGCAATCGATGTTCAGATCAGGAAGGCAGCGACGCCAGAACGCGAAGTAGCCGTAGCAGAGGTCGGTGAACTTGGAGCCGAACAAGCGGTTGACGAGTGTCGCGAGTCCGCGGTTGCCCCATTTGCGGATGAGCGTGATATCGGCGCTGCCGCCACCGGTGATGAAGCGCGAACCTTTCGCGAAGTCGGCGCCCGTACGCAACGCGGCGACGAAGCGCGGGATCTCTGCCGGATCGGTGGAGCCGTCGGCGTCGAGGAGCACGACGATGTCGCTGGTGGCCGCTTGCGCGCCGGCGGCGATCGCGTCGCCCTTGCCCTTGCCGGTCTGGAAGACGATGGTGATGTCAGAACGGCACTGCTTCGCGACGAGCACCGTGTCGTCGGTCGAATAGCCGTCGACGATGATGATCTCGGTAATCCAGTCAGGAATGCGGTCGAGTACGTGCGGAATGTTCTCGGCTTCGTTGAGCGTCGGGATGACGACGGCCACCGTCGGTGTGGACGAGTCGTGTGATCTGAACTGCGCCCGTTGATTGACGGTCGCCAGCGCGACAATCCCTCGAGGCCTGAGCCGGCGGTTGGGCCGCACCGCGCGCGCGTGTCTCCCAACCTCCTTGGGCATGGTCTCCGTCGCGAGACGGCGAGCTGTTGATTCCACGAACTACCTTTCGATCGGCCGCCAGCATACGGCTCAGCGGTTTTGCGAACCATGAGTCCGGAATTACTTTTTCGCCGCCCAAAAGGAGGCATCCGCGTGGGCCAAACGTACCAGGCGAACCCGGTCGTCGAAAGCCCCGTCACATCACGCCGCGTACCCTCACCCAGGCAGGTCAAGTAGCATCCACAGGGTCCTCGAGGGAGATGTTGATGCCGAGCCGCTGCGCGCGATTGGCCTTTTTGCTAGTCGTGGCGCTCGTAGCAGCAGCGTGTACTTCTTCGTCGCCACAGCTGGCGCCGAATGAAACACGTTCGTCATCTCCGGTCGAGTCGATCCCGGCGCCCACAACCACCCGGCGCACGATACCCATCGACCGACTCGTCGTCGGGTGGACACACACGCAGTACTCGATCGATCCCGACAACAGCGCGGCAGCCAACGACGCGGCCATCGACATCTTGCGCGACCTCGCGCCAGTGCAGAACCAGCACATCATGGGGTTCGGCGCACTCAATCCAGAGCCGAGCAAAGGCGTCTACGACTGGACGACCCTCGACTACCGCATGAATGCCATTCGCCGCAGTGGCGCGATCCCGGTCATCACGCTGTGCTGCGCCCCCGATTGGATGAAGGGCGGCAAGGCCGGCAGCACCGACTGGAGCCGGCTCGAAGCCGCCCCGCTACCTGATTTCTTCGACGATTTCGCCAATCTCTCCGCGGAGGTGGCAAAGCGTTATCCCGACGTCGATTACTTCCTGGTTTGGAACGAGCTCAAGGGTTTCTTCGACAATGCGCAGAACCGTTGGCAATACGAGCTCTATGTCGAGCTCTACAACAAGGTCTACGCGGCGGTGAAAAAAGTGCGGCCGACCGCCAAGATCGGCGGCCCCTACGTCGTGGTCGACACCGTCGCCAACCCCGACAAGTCATCGCATCCCTCATCGCTCGGCGGCGCGTGGGGAGCATTCGATCAGCGGCCGCTCGACGTCATCGACTACTTCCTCGAGCATGCGACGGGCGCAGACTTCATCGTCATCGACGGAGGCCTGCGGCCGAAGAACGCCGCGCTGACCACCGACCCGGTTCGGGCGGTCGACAAGTTCGGCGCGATCCAGGATTGGATTCGGGCGAAAACGAAGTTGCCCATCTGGTGGGCGGAGTTCTATCCGCAGCCCACCGACAAGATGGACGACGCGACCCTGGTGGCATCCACGTTGCGCGCCCTCGATGAAGTCGCCGCCCACAACGGCTCGGTTGTTTTGCTCTGGGGCCCCAACTGCACCGGCTCGACGACGGGGCTCTGCCTCTTCAGCGACACCCAGAAGGGCAACGTCAAACGATCGCCGCTGGCCCAGTCGCTGGCCACGTGGAACGACCTACCCAGCCCGGTCCCCACTAGCCGCTGAGGTTACGAATTCACGACGAGCGTGACCGTGACCAACGCTGGGTGTGGGTGATTTACCACTTAGGGTGACGGTCATTAGGCCCTTTGTCCCCACTTTCGTAAAGTCTTGGCTCAATTTCACTGCCCGACTGCCCGATATCTGTAACGCGTCTGTAATCTGCAGCGCTTATGGAGAAGGGATGTCCGATGCGCGTGAAACGCCTCTTGCTCGACTCTCGGCGACGCGCCGGACTCCTGACGGGCTTTGCCGCCCTCCTCGCCATCATGTTGACCAGCGGTTTCGAGCCGAGCCGCGCCTTCGAATCGCTACAAGAAGGGGCATCCGAATTCGCCAGCATGCGCAGCCAGCCACCATCGGCGGCGCGATTTCAGTCCGACGGTGAGGAGACCGCAAGTTCCGCCCGACTCGCTTCGCGCGGTTCCGGCAAGAAGAAGCAGGCCGAAACGACCACGACGACCACAGCCGCAAAGCAAGCGTCCGCGGCGACTACGAAGACCGGCAGCGCGGCCGATGGCGCGGCCGCTCCCGGTGTCCAGAGTGTGACGCCCACCGTGACGACACGATCAGCCGCGTCGTCACCGACGACGGTGCGACCCACGACGACGCCCGGCACCGTCACCGGCCCGGTGCCGACGACCACGGCGGCAAAGCCACCGACGACGGCGACAGCGACCACGCGTCCGCCGACCCCCACCCCCACTCCCAACGTGGCGGGGCTGACCGTCGGTTGGACGCACGCGCAGTACAGCGCCGACGCATGGTTCAACCCTGCCGCAGTGGCGTCCGCGGAGAACGTCCTCCGCACGGCCTCGCCGGTACAGAATCAGCACATCTTCGGATTCGGCGTGCTCAATCCTGAACCCTCGCCCGGGGTCTACGACTGGGCTTCGCTCGATCAGCGCATCAACATGATCCGCCGCAATGGTGGAACACCGACGATCACGTTGTGTTGCTCACCGGACTGGATGAAGGGCGGCGCGCCCGGCAGCACCGACTGGACCAAGATCGAGGTTGCACCAGACCCCGCGCACTTCGACGACTTTGCCCGTCTGGCCGCCGAGGTTGCCAAGCGCTATCCCGACGTGCGCCACTTCCTCGTCTGGAACGAGATGAAGGGGTTCTGGAACAACGCAGAGAACCGGTGGGACTACGAGGGCTACACCGTGATGTACAACAAGGTCTACACCGCCGTGAAAGCGGTCCGGCCCGACGCGTTGCTCGGCGGTCCCTACGTCGTGGTCGATACGTGGCCGAACGCCAACACCTCGAATCCGTCGCAGCTCAGTGGACCGTGGGGCGTGTTCGATCAGCGACCGCTCGATGTCATCGAGTACTGGAACCGCAACAAAGTTGGCGCGGACTTCGTCGTGCTCGACGGAGGCATCGTCAACAAGACTTACACGATCAGCACCGACCGGGTGACGGCCGCGGCAAAGTTGGAGACGATCACGCGCTGGGCCAAGAACGTCACCGGACTGCCCGTCTGGTGGGGCGAGCTCTATCCGATCCCGCCCGGTAACTTCTCGGAGTCCGAAGAAGCCGATGCCGTCATGGTGGCCCTCGACTACATCGCCAAAGGCGGTGGCTCGGTCGTGTTGCTGTGGGGACCGAACGGCACCGGTGATTGCTGGGGCTGCCTGTTCACCGACGTCCGCTACGCCGGAGGCGGCGCGCCCTCGGTGCTCGCACAGCGCCTCATCAGCAGTGGATTGGCCCGCCGGCTCTGATCGCTTGTGGTCAGGGTTCCGGTCAGTCGTCCGGATGATCAGTCTTCGGGCACGTCGTCTGCGGTGATCGCCACGCCACTCCAATCGATGCGATCGTCTTTACCCGTGAGGCGGCTGGCCACGCGCCGACCGGAGA
Source organism: Acidimicrobiales bacterium (assembly GCA_039934635.1). Classification (GTDB taxonomy): domain Bacteria; phylum Actinomycetota; class Acidimicrobiia; order Acidimicrobiales; family WLNW01; genus DATLFA01. Next base: position 32,165 of record JBDTLT010000016.1, on the reverse strand, counting down.
GTACGCACGCGTCGGTCATGAGATATTTCCACTCGGCATAGCGACCGGCGCGTTCGACACCGTGCTTCGCGAGGAACGCGTTGACGGTCGACAATGCTTCGCGCCGGTTGAGGTCGTAGATGATCTGACCGGTGGGGACCCGTTTAACGGACACGGACTCGACCGATTCGGGCGAATCGACGAGGCCGAACTCGATCAACTCATCGACCACTGTTGACGCGACCTCGACACCGTTGGGCGGCAGAGGTTTGAACACGGATCCGTACACCTCTACCTGGATGCCCGTCTTTCCCTTGGGCGCGTTCGACGGTGCGAATGCTTCGATGCTGGCTATCCGAACGCTCAGCTTGTCCTCGTCGTAGACGTAGAACCACAACTCGGGCCGCCGCGCTTCGTGCGCCACCGCGACGTCGATGCGCCAAAACTGACTCGATTGCAGACGCCGGGCCGCGTCGACGACCTCGGTCGGCACGTCATCGGTCATCTCGATGAAGTGGCGAAGGTCAGTCGTCGTGACGAGACGCTCATAGTTGACACTCGAGCCGTCGCTGAAGAACAGCACCCGCTTCTTCACGTCGACCCGTTCGAGACGTCGCCCGTACTCGATATGCGCTCCCCGTGCCAGCTTGTGCGCGTACGCAAAGAACCCGCCCTTGCTCGGGTATCGGGCCGAGCGCGTATTGACGTAGTACATCGATTGGGGCAGCGGGCCTTGTGCTCCGTTGACGACGTCGTCCCGTTCGGGCCGCAGGACGCGCGAGCCGATCCAATCGACGTCGAGTTGTCGAGGCTCCATCGTCCAGTACTTCCGCGTGTATTTGGCCGGAAAGTTGGCGGCAAACACTGGTCCCAACGCCTGATCGAGCCACTCTTGGTAATTCGCCGGCGTCGACGCCGGCTTCTCGTTGGCCTCGAGAAAGCTCTCGACGCATTGGCTCCGCAAAGGCTCGGGCACCTGCCAGAGGCTTGTCTGCGCAGGATGATCGATCCAGTTCCCTTCGAACCAGTTGGTGGCGGTGATGTACAGCTCTTCGTACTCGCCATCGACACAATCCGCGAACAGGTCCTTCACATACTCGTTCGATGTGAACGAGATGTGCGGCCCGTCGTCCCAAGTGAAGCCATCGCGCGTCTCGGAATGAATATGACCGCCGTAGTGCGACTTCGACTCGTAGATCACCGTGCCTGGCGGGTGCCCGAGATGAGAAGAGACGCTGAGCCCGGAGAGCCCCGCGCCAACAATCGCAATCGGTACCGATTCCACGTAGACCTACCTTCTACCGGGCTTCACCGGTCTCAATAACGATAGTCGGCTACGTCATGCGTCGAAAACCCCTACCTTGTGCTCTCCTCGCCCTTTGGCGAGAAAACTCGCTGGTCACATGACACGCGGCAGCGCGCTCACCGCGGTTGGGAGACCGACCGGAACCAGTCCACCGTGCGCCGCACCGCCTCTGGGAACGCGACCGGCGGCATCCCCGGAAACAAGCCCTCGAGCGCAGTCGAATCGGCTTGGGAGTGCGCAACATCACCCGTGCGGGCGTCCGCGTGCTCGCGCGCAACCTCGTGGCCCAAGATCGACTCGATCACGGAAATCAACTCGAGCAGTGTCGTACGCGTACCAAACGCGAGATTGACGGGCTCGGCATGCGCGACACGACCCGTGATCGCGCGTGCAATGACCGCGGTGACCGAATCGACAAAGGTGAAGTCGCGTGACTGTGTGCCGTCGCCGTGAATCGTGAGCGGCCGGCCGCTCAACGCGGCGTCGACGAACGAGGGCACGACTGCCGCATAGGCATGGTTCGCCGCCTGGAGTGGACCGAACACGTTGAAGAAGCGAAAGGCCAGCGTCGGCAAACCGAAGCTGTGACCGTAGGCCAGCGCGTACGCCTCGGTGGCGAGCTTGCTCGCGGCATACGGGCTGAGCGGTCGCGATGCGAGGTCTTCGCGTTTGGGCAATACGGGATTGGCCCCGTAGACGCTCGACGACGAGGCCACGATCACCTGCGGTTGCCCGCACAACCGCGCCGCCTCGAGGACGGTCATGGTCCCCGTGGCGTTGACCATGTGGCTCGCCATCGGATCTTGGATCGATCGGGGAACCGATGGACGAGCGCCCAGGTGCACCACCGAATCGGCGCCATCGACGAGCCCCCGCACCAGTTCTGCGTCGAGGATGCTGCCGACGACCAGTTCGACGTCGAGACCGTCGAGATTGGACTTCGCGCCGGTGGACAGGTCGTCGAGAACCGCGACATGTCCCACTTCGGGCGTCGTCAGCAGGCGACGGCACAGGTTGGCGCCGATGAAACCGGCACCGCCGGTGACCAGAATTCTCACTCTCCGAGGTTACCGGTCGGACCCGTCGGCGCGACCAAGAGTGGGCAACGCCGCCCGTCAGCCCGTCTCGATCCAGCGGTCGGCTTCTTTCAGACGCTTCTCCAACTGCGCGACCGTGGCTTCGGCGATCGAGCGGATACCGGCGCGGCGGTTCAACTCGCCGTTGATCCGCGCGTGGTCCCACCCGGTGAGGCGAGCAAGCTCGGTCACGCGCACGGTGTTGAAATCGCGCAGATCGCGCTTCTCGGATTCACGGGTGCGCATCTCGGACAGCGCGCCCCGAGGATCGGGTTGACGGCCGGGCAACGGTGGGGGCGGTGGCAGCACCACATCGAAGCCGGCGAACGCGTCGGCGCCGATGTCGACATCTTCCGATGGGTCGATGCCATCGGACGGCGCCGAGGATGACCCGTCGTTCGCCGCACCACCGACGACGGTCGACGACAGCGCCTGGAAGAGCGACAGTTGTTCTTCGGGTCGCGGTTGTGACTGCGCGTTGTCGAACCCCGCCTCCTCCGCGGCGCGTCGACGGGCTTCGATCGAGTGTCGTCGCTCTTGCGCCAGTGTCAGCGCGTGACCGCGCACGCGCGGATCGTCGGGGAGGAAGAAGTACGCCTTTTGCGAACGCAGGCCCGGAGTCCACCGAGCAATACGGCCGACCGCCTGGCGAAAGAACATCGCAGTCGCCGTCGTGGTGGCCAACACGCCGACGCGAAGGCGCGGGATGTCGACACCTTCGCTGATCATGCGCACCGCGACGATCCACGGTTCGTCGCTCTGTGCGAACTTCGCGATCACCGTCGATGCCTTTGGATCGTCCGACAATGCAACGCGTGCGCTGATCTTGTGGTCCCGCTTGAGGATCTTGACAACAGAGCGCGCATGTTCCTGATCGATCGCGATCACCAAACCACCCGCGCCCGGATGAGTGCGGCGGATGTCGACGAGTCGTTCGTGGGCCTTTGCCAGCACCGCCGGTAGCCAGTCGCCGTCAGGGCTCAGCGCGGTGCGCAAGCGAGCGCCCCATTGGTCTCGACGCAGGTCCTCGTCGAACGATGCCGCCATCTCTTCACCGTCGCTCGAACGCCACTCCATGTGACCGTCGAAGCGAGGAAAGAAGACCGGCCGCACGACACCACCGTCGGCCAGCGCGTCGCCGTACCCGTAGGAGTAGTCGGCGACCGCATCGCCGTAGTCACCGAATGAATACCTCACGAAAGGGATCGGATTGTCATCGGTGCGAAATGGTGTCCCCGACAACAACAATCGACATTCGGCATCGCCGACCGCGGACCGGACCCCGTCGCCCCAAGTGCGGTCGCTCGCCGCGTGATGCACCTCGTCGAGGATCGCGATGCCGCCGTTCGCGAGACGAGCCAGCGACTTCGCCGACGTCGACGCCTGGCTGTAGGTGACGATGACGCCGTGCATGTCGGAGGGCAGTCCCATGCGCCATTGCCAGTCGGCTTCGAGATGCAAGCCGAAACGCGCCGCCGCCTGCGCCCACTGGTGTTTGAGATGCTGCGTCGGTACGACAACGACCACCGGCCGGCGTTCGGTGCGCAAGTCTTGGCGCAACGCCGCAAGGGCGAACGTCGTCTTGCCCGCGCCCGGGCACGCGACCGCAAGGAAGTCGGGCGTCGTACGGGCGCGGAACGCCTCGAGCGCATCGCGTTGCCAGGGTCGTAGTGTGATCGCTCGCACGAGGGTCGGGGTATAGCGTCGTTCGCACTCCCTATGACAACACCAACCTCTCGCTCCAAGGGCCGCTCGGGCCCAAACTCCCCGAACGCCTTGGTAATCGGCGGCACCGGCCCCACTGGGCCCTTCATCGTCAACGGACTGCGCGCGCGGGGCTATGCGACGACGATCCTGCACACGGGTCGCCACGAAGTCGACGAGATACCGGCTGACGTCGAGCACATACACGCCTCACCCCACGATGCCGAAGCGTTCGCCGCGGCAATCGGTTCGAGGGAGTTCGACATCACACTTGCGATGTACGGCCGCCTTCGGGCGATCGCCGAGATCATGGTCGACAGAACCGGACAGTTCATCTCGATCGGTGGCGTACCTGCGTATCGCGGTTACATGGATCCCGATCTGTGGAGCCCGCCGGGCTTGCCGCTGCCGACACGCGAAGACGCGCCACTCGCCGACGAGAGCGCCGACGGCAAGAGCTATCGCGTCGCGCGTACCGAGAACATCCTGTTCGCACTCCATCCGCAAGCCACGCACTACCGGTATCCGATCGTGTACGGGCCGCGTCAACCCGCGCCCCGCGAGTGGTCGATCGTGCGCAGGATCCTCGATCAACGACGACACATCGTTGTCGCCGACGGAGGGTTGACGTTGTTGTCGTGCGGCTACGTGGAGAATCTGGCGCACGCAGTGCTGCTCGCCGTCGGCCATCCGGCTGCGGCCGGCCAATGCTTCAACGTTGCCGACGACGAGTGCCTGACGCTCGCACAAGTGATCGAGATCGTCGCGCACGAACTCGACCACGAGATCGAGATCGTGTCGCTGCCATGGGAGATCGCCCTGCCCGCACGACCACTCGTCGCGCAGCATCGGCCGACGCATCGTGTGTTCGATACGTCGTCGCTGCGCCAGCGTCTCGGCTATCGCGACCTCGTGCCCGCACGAATCGCCATCGCGCGCACCGCTCGGTGGTTGGCGCAACATCCACCCGAGCCCGGCGGCGTCGAAGAAATGGTGCTCGACGATCCTTTCGATTACGACGCCGAGGATCAATTGATCGGTGCGTGGAAGAGCGCGCTGTCGGCGCTACCGTCGGTCGAGTGGCGCCACACTCCGGGGTTCGGCCTCACGTACAGCGGGCCGGGCGCGTCGAGAGTTCGCTCCGATACACGGATCTGAACGCTACGTGACGTCACCTGCCGACAACAGCCGCCGAAGTTCGGTCGATGCAGCAGTCACCGCGTGGATGAGCCAGCTCGTCGACCTCGGTGCATCCAACCGGCTGCTCTACTACCGCACGCTCAACGTGGGCACGCTCGACCTCGATCGCGCACGCGTGCCGGCGATCGAAGCGCTACGCCAAGGATCGCGGGTCAGCCTGAGCGACCTGTTCCTCGCCGCCGACTCACGAGCCGACGCGGCGCGCCGGATGCGAGCGATCAACGCAAAGGCTGTCGAGAACCTCGAAGAGCGAGGCTTGCGCACGCTCTATCTCGCCTGGGGCATGGCCACGTGGACACCAGTGGGCACCGCCGCGACGCCCGCGGCGCCCGTGCTGCTGTTCCCCCTGCGAGCGGTCCGCAAGGGAACGGCGGGCGAAGAATTCGAGTTCATCGTCGCCGGCGAGGCGCAGCTCAATCCCACGCTCATCCAGCTGCTGCAGAGCCGTCACGGCCTGACGATCGCCGCCGACGACATCGTCGATCACGCGACACCCGACGGGTCGACCGAACCCGACGCCATATTGATCTTCAACGAAATGACGCACATCTGCGCGCCGCTCGCCGGTTTCGCGATTGCTCCTCGCAACGTCATCGGCAATTTCAGCTTCGCGAAGTTACCGATGGTCAACGACCTCAACGCCCACCGTGCCCAGTGCGCCGAGCATGACCTCATCGCTTCGATCGCGGGTGACGTCGGCGCGCGCAAGCAGCTGGCTGCGAAGGTGTCGACGGTGCCCGAAGACCTGCCCGACCTGATCGACCCCGACGACGAGCACCTGGTGTTGCCGGCAGATGCGTCACAGAGTCATGTCATCAACCGTGTACTCAACGGCGAAAGCATCACCATTCAGGGGCCACCGGGGACGGGCAAGTCGCAGACCATCGCGAATCTCATCGCCTCGTTGGTCGCGCAAGGCAAGCGAGTGCTCTTCGTCGCCGAAAAGCGAGCCGCAATCGACGCGGTCGTCAAGCGCCTCAACCAAGTTGGTCTCGACGACATCGTGCTCGATCTGCATTCCGTCTCGAGGACGAAGGCGGCCTTCGCCCGCGCGCTGGCCGAGCCGTTACAGCCGGCGACGATCGTCGCCGCCGCCGATCCGTCTGCCCGTCAGCAATTGATCGAAACGCGCAAGGCGCTCCACGACTACGCCCACACGATGCATTCGATCCGCGAGCCGTTCGGGTTGACCCTCTACGACCTGCAAGCCGAAATGTTCGCCTTCCCGGCCGTGGTACAAAACCCGCACGTGTTGCCGCGCAGCACGACCCAACGCTTCGGTCGTGAGGATTACCACACCATCGCGGCCGGCGTCCGCGAGTACGCCGCACTGGCGACGGCAGGCGGCGAGCAGTCGCCGTGGGCGCACGCCACGCTCTCGTCGAACGAAGAAGCCAGCGTGGCCCTCGACCATGCGCACGCCCTTTGCGACGACGAGAGCGCGTCCGTCGATGCCGCGCTGCGCAACCTCGCCACCACGCTGGGCATTTTGGCGCCAGCCGCCTTTGCGGGATGGCAGTCGGTGCTCACACTGATCAACGAAGTGCAACGCGTGATGTCGGCGTTCAACCCGACGGTCTTCGACGACAGCGCCGATCTCCCGTCCTTGTGCACCGTGCTCGCGCGGGCAGAGCAACGCGGCAGCCTGGCGTCGTTCGCGCGCAGCTTATCCGGCGCGTATCGCGGAGCGCGCCGGCGCGCGCGCGGCATGTTGCGCGAGGGCATCACACTCGACGACGTGCAGCTCTACCGCGGCGTGGCAACGGCGCGTGACGCGCGAGCGCAGTGGCTCACTATGGCCGAGCCGGGCCGTCCTCCGCGCGCGGTGGCGGGGTTCGAACAGCTCACCGCGGCGTACCAGACGTTGCTGGTGCGGTTGTTGGCCCTCGATGCAGTGCTGCCGCAACGGGGCCTGGCCTCGTTCGACAACGCGCGGTTGCGAGCAGCCGCAGCCGAACTCGCGGGCGACGCGATCGGCGTGTACCGACAGCCGCGACTGCGCACACTCGAACGACAGATCGACGAGTACCAACTCGCGCCGGTGTTGCAGTACGCACGAGAGCATCAGCTCGGCCCCGAACAGCTCGTCGATACCATTCGATTCACATGGCTTCGGTCGGTCTACAGCATGCTGGCGCCAGAGCTCGCGTCGTTCGACGGCGCGCTGCACGACCGGCGGCGGACCGACTATTGCGACCTCGACGCGCGGCACATGGCCGGCGCCGTCGGGCGCATACGGCGCGCCGTTCAGCAAAACATCGCGTCGTTGCGGCAGAAGTTTCCCGAACAAGTACAACTCGTCGAGGCGCAGGCCGCTCGCACACGCGGGCATCTGCCATCGCGTGAGCTGATCGCACGCGCTCCCGATGTCGTCAGTCGCACCCGACCGTGTTGGACGATGAGTCCATTGCTCGTGGCCCAGTTGTTACCCCCCCAATGCTTCGACGTCGTCGTCTTCGACGAAGCCAGCCAGATCTTGCCCGCGGACGCCGTGCCCGCGTTGCTGCGCGCGCCACAGGCCGTCATCGCCGGCGACAGCGAACAGTTACCTCCTACGACATTCTTCGCGACAGATACCGAGGCCGATCTCGACAACGACGAGATGGTCAACGCGAGTGCGCTGACGAGCGGTCTCGAGAGCGTGCTCGATGTAGCCAGCGCCCTGCTGGCCCCGGGCTTCCTGCGTTGGCACTACCGCAGCCTCGACGAGCGTCTCGTCGGTTTCTCCAACGCACGCTTCTACGAGAACACACTGACCACATTTCCGAGCCCGATGGTGCTGGGGGCCTCGACGGCACTACCGCCATGTCTCGTGCACATCGTGGTCGACAGCGAATGCGACGCGTCCGAGAGCGCGACCGACGAGGTCGGACGCGTGGTCGAGTTCGTGCTCGACCACGCCCGCACCCGACCGCAAGAGACACTTGGCGTGATCGCGATGGGCATCGTGCATGCCGAGCGCATCACCGAGGCGTTGCGCAAGGCCCGTCACGCCGCGCCCGATGGCGACGATCTCGAGCCCTTCTTCGACGACGACGCCGACGAGCGGTTCTTCGTGAAGAACCTCGAACGCGTACAAGGGGACGAACGCGACGCCATCATCTTGTCGATCGGCTACGCGAAGAGCGCCAACGGTCGCCTGTCGCACAACTTCGGCCCCCTCAATCAGACTGGTGGCGAACGGCGTCTCAACGTCGCCATCACGCGGGCGCGCCGGCGAATGATGTTGTTGAGTTCGTTCGCAACGACCGATATCGACCTCAGCCGGACCAACGCAAAGGGCGTGGCGCTGCTCCGCGACTACATGGTCTATGCCGATTCGAGTGGAGGCGCGGCGGCGCGCGGTGCGAGCGGCGTCGCGCTCGACCCGTTCCTCGAGCACGTACGCGGATGGATGGCTTCGCTCAGCCTCCCAGTGACATCGATGGTCGGGCAGTCGAACTATCGCGTCGACTTCGCGCTCGCGCATCCGACCGACGGCTCACGCGCGCTAGCGGTCGAATGCGACGCGCAGACCTACAGCGAAGCCCGCACCACCCGCGACCGAGATCGTCTGCGTCCCGAGGCCTTGCACCGTCTCGGTTGGGATGTACACCGCGTGTGGTCCGCTCAGTGGTACCGCGACCCGCAATCCGAAGCGCAACGGATTCGCGACGCCTGGCGTACCATGACCGGCCAATGATGGCGGCTCGCGCACTGGTGATCTGCCACAGCGTCCACGAAGGCGCCGGGCGGGTGGGCGACCGCTTGCGCGAGCGGGGCTATGAGATCGACTCGTTCGTCGTCGTCTCCGATCCGGCCATTCCCGTTTCCCGCGCCCCCTTTCCCGAACCCGGTGGCTACGACGTCATCGCCACGATGGGCGCGCCATGGTCGGTGTACGACACCGATTCGATCGGTACATGGATCGACCGCGAGCTGGCTTTTTTGCGCAACGCACACGCGGCCGCTGTCCCGATACTCGGCGTGTGCTTCGGCGCCCAAGCCCTCGCCGCAGCCCTCGGTGGCACGGTGTCGCGGGCGCCCCGGCCCGAGATCGGATGGCACTTCGTCGAGTCCGACGCAGCGTGGATCGGTCCAGGTCCGTGGTTTCAGTGGCACCGCGACCGGTTCAGCCTTCCCCCGGGAGCGACCGAACTGGCGCGGTCCGCACTTGCACCCCAGGCATTTCGCTACGGACGATCGCTCGGCGTCCAGTTCCACCCCGAAGTCGACCGGCAAATCGTGAGCGATTGGCTCGACGGCCGCCACCGCAGCGACGCCGAATTCGCCGCGGCTGCAGCCGACCCGGTTGAGATCGCCGCCCGCGCCGCGGTGATGGTCGAGACGTCGTTGCCCGCCGCGGACACCCTCGTCGACGGGTTCCTGGACTTCGTCGCGTCGGTCTGACGAACTAGGTCATTTGCCTGCTCAAGCCCACGGCTGTCACGCCGATCTTTAGGTCGAGCAATTTCTCGCGGCACAGTCGGGTCTTTAGTTGATGCCAACCTCATCCTTGTCGACGATCGCCGGCAGACGAGTCAGACCCGCGCGCGCGACGAGTACGTACCGCACCAGTGCGATCATCCTGTGCGTCGGTTTGCTGGGCGCGGGATTCTTCCCCTTCTTCCAGGGGAACCATCGCGTCTTCGTGGCCGCAGTCGGGGCCATCGAGCTCACGGCGGCGCTCAGCGCGCGCCTGCCGTTGCGCCGGCCGCGCGAACTGATGGCGCCCGGTTGGCTGCTCTTCGCCGCGGCCGCCGCCGTGTTCGGGTCGGTTGCCGCAACGATCGACATCGAACAGCGCGCACTCGGTGCGGTGGTCGGCGCAGTCTTGGTCGGCGGAGCCACGGCCCGCATGGTCCGCGATCGGTTGCGCCGCCTCGGCGGTGAGATCATCAGCGAGGCGTTCCTCGTCGCCGCGTCGATCACCTTGGCCGCGTGGGGACTGTGGGTGCTGCCGCAGCTGGAACAGGCCAACACCGTCGCCGTGTGTGGCGTCACCGTGCTGGGCCTGACGGGCGCGATGTTGTTGGCATCGGTTCGGCTGCGCCTGCTCGACTCGTTGGTTCGCGGGCCGTCGTTCCTCTTCCTGACTCTGGCCCTGGTCGCGCACGCCGCGCTCGGACCGTTGTTGATCTGGTTCGGGTTCTCGAGTTCGGCGAACGCTGCCGCATACGACGGATGGCTCGCCCTCGTCGTCGGTACGGTGACCGCCGCCGCTGCCGCGTGTCCGGCCTTCGAGCCCCTGCGCAACGCCGCGACGAGCAACGGCACGTCGCGCATCGTGATTCGCGCGCTGGTGCCCGTCTCGGCCACGCTCGTCGGCCCGGCCCTGTTCGTGGTGGGCACGGCCACCAAGATCGAGGTCGACGTCACCTACGCGACGATCACGTCGCTGGTCCTCTCGGTTGGTGCCGCGATCTACATGTTCTGCCTGCTGGTTCGATCGGGGACGCTCGAACACGAGGTGTACCACGACGAGCTGACCGGCCTACCGAACCGTACGATGTTCCTCGAGCGTCTCGCGCTGGCGCTCGAACAGGCCGACCGGGGTTCGTGGGGCACCGCCGTCATGTTCCTCGACGTCGACCGGTTCAAGGCGGTCAACGACAGCCTCGGTCATGCCGCCGGCAACCAGGTACTCGCAGCAGTGGCGAAGCGCTTGTTGTTGTGCTCCGACGACGACATGACCGTCGCTCGCTTGGCCGGCGACGAGTTCGCATTGCTCATCCCGCGGGTCAACGGATCGGCAAATGCTCGCGCGGTCGCCAAGAAGTTGCTCGATAAGTTCACCGAACCCATCGCAGTTGCGCGCCGCAAGGTCTACGTGTCGCCCAGCATCGGCATCGCGCACTATCCGGCGGATGGTGTGGATGCGCACGGCCTTCTCGAGCGCGCCGATGCCGCGATGTACCGAGCCAAAGAGCGGGGGCGCAACAACTACCAGCTGTACACGGCCGAGACGCGGTTGCGCGCGCTCGACAAGCTCGATCTCGAATCAGCGCTGCACCGCGCCATCGTCGACGACCAACTGAGGCTCTTCTATCAACCGAAGGTCAGCTTGCGCACCGGCCTCGTCGTCGGGTGCGAAGCGCTGGTGCGCTGGAACCATCCCCGGGTCGGCTTGGTCACGCCCGACCAGTTCATCCCGATCGCGGAAGAGACCGGCATGATCTGCGAGATCGGCGAATGGGTGCTCATCGAGGCGTGTACCCAGGCGCGGCGGTGGGAAGAAGCGGGCACACCGATCACGGTGGCGGTGAACCTGTCGGCTCGGCAGTTCCAACAACAGGCCATCAGTGAACTCGTGCGCGGGGTGCTGCGCTTCACGAAGTGCACGCCCGAGCTGCTCGAGCTCGAGCTCACCGAGAGCCTTGCGGTCGGTGACCCCGATCAAGTGCAACGCGTACTCGATGACTTCCGCGCCCTCGGTGCGCGCTGCTCGATGGACGACTTCGGTATGGGTTATAGCGGCATGGGCTATCTCGACAAGTTCCGCTTCGACGTGCTCAAGATCGACCGCACCTTCGTGCGCGGCATCACCTCGAAGGGATCACCGATCGTCACGGCAGTCATCGCGATGGCACGTGGTCTCGACCTGGAGGTGGTCGCCGAAGGCGTCGAGACCTTGCCCCAACTGGCGTACCTTCACAAGCAGGGCTGCGATCTCGTGCAGGGCTACCTGACGGGCAAGGCCGTGCCGGCCGAGCAGTTCCAGAGCATCATGGCGCTCGACCTGCACGCGCTCATCGGTAGCGGCCCCGTCGCTGCTCGCATCGCCGTCTAGTTGTGCGGCTCCGCCGCACAAGAAATGCACCACTAGGCTCCCGCCGACCAAGAGGAGCGTTTCATGAGCCTGATGGGCACCCGCGTCATTCGCACCGAAGATCCCAAGTTGTTGACCCACGGCGGGGACTACGTCGGCGACCTCGATCTGGCGGGCTCGGCTGCGCTCGTGTACGTCCGGTCGTCGATGGCGCACGCCCGCATCCTCGACATCGACACGTCGGCCGCCGCCACCATGCCGGGCGTGATCAAGGTGCTCACCGCGGCCGACATCGCGCATCTGCCCAAGCTGCCGTCGCCATTTCCCGGCGTCGTGCCCGACCCGTACCTGCGCCCGATGCTCGCGACCGACCTCGTGCGCTTCGTCGGTGAGCCGGTGGCGGCGGTCATCGCCGAAAACGCGTACCTCGCGACCGACGCCTCGGAGCAGGTCGTCGTGTCCTACGAACCGCTCACCGTCGTGGTCGATCTCGAAGAGTCGGCGACCGACAAGTTGCTGTTCTTCGAAGGCACCGAGACCAACGCGTCGATGCAGATACCCGCGTTCATGAAGGCCAACTTCGACGACTGCGAAGTCGTGCTCGAGCAACGCATCGTCAACCCGCGGATGGCGATCGGCGCGATCGAACCTCGCTGTGCCGCGGCGCTGTGGAACGGCGACCACCTCACGGTGTACGCGAGCAGCCAGGGCGTGCATCAACAGCTCGGCCAGTACCTGCTCATCTACGGTCTCGACGAATCACAAGTTCGGGTCATCACGCCTGACGTCGGCGGCGGGTTCGGCGGCAAGGGCTTCCCGCTGCCCGAAGAATTGTTGGTAGCCGAGTTCTCGCGTCAGATCGGTCGCCCGGTCACTTGGACCGAGACCCGCACCGAGAACATGTTGGCGTGGGTGCACGGCCGCGGCCAGGTGCAAACGATCAAGATCGGGGGCAGCCGCGATGGCGTGATCAGCGCGTACAGCCTCGACATCCTCCAAGACGCCGGCGGTTACCCGCACATCGGTTCCGCGCTGATCGGTGCCGGCATGATGATGTTGACCGGTACCTACGGATGGACCAACGTCGGTTTCAGCGGACGTTCGGTCGCCACCAACACGGCGCCGACCGGCGCATTCCGCGGGGCCGGGCGGCCCGAAGCGACCGCCGCGATCGAGCGCGCGATCGACCTGTTCGCCGCCGAGATCGGCATGGACCCCGCCGATGTTCGCCGCAAGAACCTGCTGCCCGCGTTCGACACCGCGCACACGACGCCGACCGGCACCAAGTACGACAGCGGCCGCTATGGCGATGCGCTCGAGTTGGTGCTCGAGTCGGCCGGCTACAAAGCGTTGCGCGCCGAGCAAGCCGAGCGGCGCGCCCGCGGTGACCGCAAGCAGATCGGTATCGGCTTGTCGTGCTATGTCGAGATCACCGGCATGGCTGGTCCCGATGGCGCGAAGGAATACGGGTCGGTCGAGCTGAAGCCCAACGGCACCGTGTTGGCGGTGACCGGTTCCTCACCCCACGGGCAAGGCCACTACACGACGTGGGGCATGCTCATCAGTGACGAGCTCGGCATCCCGATGGACAAGATCACCTTCATCCACGGCGACACCGACATCGTGCCGTGGTCCAACGTCACTGGTGGTTCCCGGTCCGCGCAGATCGCCGGCTCGGCAATGGTCGACGCATCGGTGCGACTCGCAACGCAAGCCACTGACAAGGCCGCCGATCTGCTCGAAGCCAAAGCCGACGACGTCGTGCTCGACAAAGCGAAGGGCGTGTTCCACGTCAAGGGCACGCCGGCCAAAGCAGTCTCATGGGCCGATGTCGCGGGCGCGTCGTCCAACGGCAACGCGCTGGTGGGCATCTCGCAGTTCGTGCAGATGGCGGCGAGCTTCCCGTTCGGAGCGCATTGCGCGGTGGTCGAGGTCGATCTCGACACCGGTCGCGTCGAGCTGCTGCGTCATGTCGCAGTCGACGACTGCGGCACGTTGCTCAACCCGCTCCTGTGCGACGGCCAGGTGCACGGTGGCCTCGCCAGTGGTGCCGCTCAGGCATTGATCGAAGAGATCCGCTACGACACCGACGGCAATCCGCAGACGAGCAACTTCGCCGACTACGGCATCATCTCGGCGGCCGAGCTACCGAGCTTCGAACGCGTCGAGATGGTGACGAAGTCGCCGCTGAACCCGCTCGGGGCCAAGGGCATCGGCGAAGCCGGTACGGTCGGCTCGACACCGGCTGTGCAGAATGCGGTGATCGATGCCGTTTCGCACCTCGGCGTGCGCCACATCGACATGCCCTGCACCCCCGAACGCGTCTGGCGAGCTATTTCTGGGGCGGAGCCGCACTAGCAGGCGTCAGGAATTCGACGGGTAGGCCGTCGGGATCGTGCACATAGAAGCTGCGGATGCCCAGGCCCATGATGTCGACGATCGGCGTCGGGTCGAGGCCGCCGCGCGCAGTGGCCTCTTGGTGTTTGGCGTCGACATCGTCGACATTGACGCAGAGGTGGGGGTTGCCCACGTGGTGATGCGCCAGCGGCAACGTGGAGCCGCCGGCGGCCAGGTATTGCACCAGCTGCAACGTGAGACCATCCATGCGCAACATGGCGACATCGATGTCCGCGCCCGAGTTGTGCGTGAGCGTGTCGAACCAATCGCGTTCTAGTGCGGCTCCGCCGCAACGGATTGGCGGCTCCGCCGCGGAAAACCGAATGATGCGAGGCGATCAGCAGTCACCTTGCGCTACATCCGGCGAGGGCATGCAGCTTCCTAGATCGCGGCTTCGATACGGGCGACGGCCTCGGTTTCTTCGGCAGTCGGGTATTCGGTGGGCAACACGCGATAGGTGCGGGCCAATTGGGCGACGAACTCGATGTCGTGGAGCGGATCGTCCGGCCGGTCGACCGCGTGGCCCCGCGCCTGCAGATCGCCGACGAACGTGTCGATGACGGTGTCGAGATCGAGATCGTCGGAATGCTCGTCGGCCACCGTGCGGGCGGCTTCGTCGATGTAGACCTCTGCACTCCACGAGAGTGCGATACGCACGCGCGCCGCGTCATAGCGGGCAACCACACGGTCGCCTTCACGTATCTGCCACGTAGCCGCGTCGTCGCCCACAGGCTCGCAGACGCAGTCGAGGGTCAGCCCGTCGGGTGCCTGCTCGCCCGCCGTCGCGAAACCGTCGCCCCGATGGAACATCGTGTCGTTCTCACCGACGACCGCGGTGTTGCTGAACGGATGCAAGGTCTGCGCCGGAGCCGAACGCGGCCCCTGCGGCCAATAGGTGTAGGTGCCGCCCGGGCCGTCGTAGAACCAACACACCGCGGTCGCCACCGGTACGCGCCAATGCTCGAACAACTCGGATCGCCGCATGGTCGTCAGCAACCACACCGGATACTCGCGGCGCTCCATGCCCCGGAACTTGGGGATGTCGACGTGCGCGGAGCCGAAACGAGTGCGCTGCGGTACCTGCACGTTCACGTAGATCTCGTCGGGCCGCACGACGATGCCGTCGCTGGCATAGAGCCGACGTGCCGCGTCGAAAAAGCGGTCGTACTCGAGCAGCCAGGCCGTGTCATCGCGCAGTGGTTTGCCGAGTCGCGCCCAAAAGCTGCGATACGACGCGCTGATGGCGATGCTCTTGGTGCCGCCGGCGCGGGTCTCCGCGATCATCTCGTCGGTGACCCATTCGCTCGTGATCGCCGCGCTCTCGACCGCACTCTGCATGACGCGCTGTTGCAGCGAGGGGAACGGCCCGTTGGTGCGCACGAGCCGCGCAAAGTCATCGGGATCGTCGAAGACCGGTGCGAGAGCGAGTGGCCGGCGGGGTTTCATACGCCAAAGCTACTCCTCAGCTCGCGTTTGAGGATCTTGCCCGAGCCCGTGCGAGGAAGCTCGTCGACGAACGTGATCGACTTGGGCACCTTGTAACCGGCGAGGTGGTCGCGGGCAAAGCGCAACACGTCGGCTTCGGTGAGCGACGGGTCGAGCGGCACGATCACCGCATGCACTGCCTCGCCCCACTCCTCTGACGGGACACCGATCACGGCGACGTCGAAGATGCCCGGGTGTTGTTCGAGCGCCGCTTCGATTTCCGCGGGATAGATATTCACTCCCCCGCTGATGACCATGTCCTTCTTGCGGTCACAAATGAACAGGAACCCTTCGTCGTCGCGGTACGCGATGTCGCCGACGGTGTGCCATTCACCGCGATGCTCTTCGGCGTACTTCTCGGGGGCGTTGTGATAGGTCGAGAAGACACTCGACGCGCGAACGAAGAGCTCGCCCGGCTCCCCGGGGGCGGTGATCTCGTGGCCCCTGTCGTCGAGCAAACTCACCTCGACATAGGGCGCCGCCCGACCGCACGAGCCCGGCTTTGCTCGCTGCTCCGCGGGTAGCAACACGGTGATCACGCCGAGCTCGGTGGCGCCATAGACCTCGAAGAGCGAGTCCTCGGGGAAGTCCGCGAGGTACGCCTCCTTGAGCGTCATCGACCACGGCGCGGCGTTGGCGACGAGGGCGCGCATCGACGACCGGTCATAACGACCCTTGACGTCATCGGGCAGGTTGCACACCAGACGGATCGGCGCCGGTGCGGCGAATGTCGTGGTGACTCGATAGAGATCGACGAGCCGCAGCCAGTCTTCGGCGCCGAAGTGATGCTGCACGACGACGGTGTTCCCGAGCGCGTGCGCAAGCGTGAAGAACGCCAATGGCCCGGAGTGGTAGAGCGGGCCTGTCGTGAGATGCACGTCGTCGCCGTGCGCTCCCAATAGCTGCACGAGGCCCAGGACCTGCCGCGCGTCGCCGCTGCCCCGGCGCACGGCGCCCTTCGGCCGACCGGTGGTGCCGGACGTGTAGATGACCTGCTCGTTCGCGGCGTCGCCCGGCGCGGGCTCGGCGCTCGACGCGCCCCGTACGAAATCGTCGTAGGCAACTTGATTGGTTCTGGCTCGCGCCGACCCCCCGAACACGATTATCAATCGGACCTTCGGCAGCCGGTCCGCGATCTCCGCGAGCAAGGGCGCACGATCGGCATCGACGACGACCGCGACCGCATCGGAGTCGTCGATGACGTACGCGGCTTCGTCCGGGGTGAGTCGATAGTTGACGGGCACCGACCCGATGCCGGTCTTGCGCGTCGCGTGCAACGTCGCGATCACCTCGAGCGCGTTCTGACCACACCATGCCAACCGATCGTCGGGCGTGAGGCCGGCGGCGAGCAACGCGTTGGCCAACTGATTGACGTGGGCGTTCAGTTCGGCGAAGTTGACCCGGCGCGGTGGTGCACCCGGCCGATCGTCGACGACCGCCAGCTTCGAGCCTCGACTCAGCGCGTGCAGCGCGAGTACGTCGGGCCCGGCTTCGGCCATCGGCTCACTCACTCATCCAAGGGTGGAACTCGTCGTGGGTCCAGTAGGCGGGATCGCGGTGGTCGCGCGTACCACGACGGTGTGTCGGCGGCGCCTCGAAAAATGTCGCTGCGTCATCAATGCGAACCCATTCGAGCGGGCAGATACGCCGGGCGATTCGCCACTCACCGTCACGGCGTTCGAAATCGTCGACATAGCGAAAGCCGTTGATGAGGTTGTGCTCGGGTCGACCGTCGGGACGGTGATGGCGCGCCTGTCCGTAGGACTCTGACTTCGCGCGACCGGCGACGAGGTCGAGTTGGTCGATCAACACGTTGCCGATGAAGTGCTGTGTCCACGAATAGCGCGGCAACATCCGATCGAATACCCACGTGATGTACTCGTCACGGGTGCCGGCGAAGCTGCCGTGTTCGTCGGTGGCTTCGGGCCAATAGCAATTGCGCACCATCTCTCGATCCATGCGATCGATGCCGCGGCAGTATCGATAGACGACTTCGGTGATGGCCTGCTTCGCGAGCAGCGCCTCGACGGCCGGCTCCATGACTGGCTAGCTCAACGGAACGAAGTACGGCAGGGTGATGTCGTCGTTCAACTTGTGGAACTCGACCTTGGCCCGCATGCCGACATACAACGCGTCGGGGTCGCACCCGATCATGTTGGACAAGAAGTCGTAGCCCTCGTCCATGCGCATGATGACCGCGGCGTAGGGCACCGTGAATTCGGGGGTCTGCGGTCGCCAGACGACGGTCCAGCTGTAGACCTCGCCCTCGCCCTTGGATTGCTGCCACTGCAGGTCGAGCGAATAGCAGTGACAGCACATGAGCGCGGGGCTCCACGTGGCGCCGCCACACGCGTTGCAGTGTTGGAAGAGCAGCTCGCCGCGTTGGCAGCCATCCCAGAACGGGCGGGAGACCATCGTGGGTTGCGGCAGCGGTATGGCGCCGGTCTGTGGTTGCAGGTTGGTCACTGTTAGCCTCCTACGCGAGCTCGGAGCCGAGCAGCATCACATCGGTGAAGAGCGCACCCGAGCCGCCGCCCGAACACAGAGCGACCTTCGCGTCGGGAACCTGATTGGTGACGCATTGGCCGCGCAATTGCTCGACGCCGCGCAGCACCCGCTGCAGCAACTGCACAGTCGCACCACCGTGGCTGAACGACATCAGGCCGCCATCGGTGGTCGTCGGGTAACGACCGCCCGGCCCGATGGTGCCGTTCATGATGAACTCGCCACCCTCGCCGTCTTCGCAGAAGCCGAAGGTCTCGAACTGGCGAATGATCTCAAGCGAGAACGGATCGTAGAACTCGCACACATCGACATCACTCGGGCCGAGGCCGGACATGGCGAACGAGTCACGCGCGGCCTTGCGGCCCGCGCGGCCATTGATCAGTTCGGGAGCCTTGCGGCCGCCCAAGTCGAAGGCAGGCGGGTGTTGGTAGGACGGACCGAAGTGATCGCTGTTGCCGCCGAGAATGTAGATCGGCTTGTTGGGCAGATCTTTGGCAATGTCGGCCCGTGTCATGACGAGGGCGCAGCCACCTTCGGACGTCATGGCGCAGTCGAGCAGGTGGTACGGGTCGGCCACCATGCGCGAGTCGAGAATGTCTTGCGGCGTGAACGGACCACGCCCGTTGTAGACCGCGTCGGGATGCACGTGACCGTTGTTGCGGATCGTCGCCGCGACAGTGGCGATCTGCTCGGGCGTGGTGCCGTACAGGTGCATGTGCCGTCGCGCGATGAGTGCGAACTCTGCCGCCGTGAACATGCCGTACGCGACGACGAATTCGTTGGCCGGGCGTGTCCACGGCGCAGTCGAAGTGCGCTCGGTGTAGATGCCGGCGGAACCAGCCGCGATGAGCACGGTACTGGCCATGCCGGTGGCGATGGCCGCCGCACCTTCGAGAACGGCAGGGATGCCGAGCTGTGAAATCGATCGGAAGCACGGGCCAATGCGCAGGTAATAGATCAGCTCGCTTGCGATCGAGCCGATCACCCCGTCGACATCCGTCGGGCTCAGGCCGGCGTTGCTCAGCGCGCCCAGCGCGGCTTCGGCCGTGATCGTGCGGCTGTCGTGACCTTCGAGAACCCGCGCTTGTTTCGTGTTGTGGATACCCACGATGGCGACATCATGGAATGGGTGCTTGGCCACCACTCCCCCTTAAACCGACGGCAGTGAGGACCGTACCCCAGCCGCGATACCCCCGCCCAATACAGCCGCGCCGCGGATTGTCGCTACCCCAAGCAAGCACGACTACCGTGAATGGTTGGAGGGGACGCATGCAACGAGGGCTTTCGCACTTGCGGGTCATCGACTTCACGAGCGGCATCGCCGGTGGGTACTGCACCAAGCTGTTGGCGGACGCAGGTGCCGATGTGATCAAGGTCGAACCGGCCGGTGGCGACCCGATGCGCAGCTGGACCAGCAGTCACACCGATCTCCATGGCGACGACGGCGCGCTCTTTCGTTTCCTCGCCCACGGCAAGCGGTCGGTGATCGGCAGCCCCGACGACGAGCGCATTGTCGAGCTCGTCGCCTCGGCCGACGTCGTCGTCGAAGCATGGACGACGGCCGACGCCGAGCGCTACGACTTTGCCCGGCGCTTTCCTGGCCTCGTCGTCATGGCCATCACTCCCTACGGCCGTGGCGGGCCGCTGTCGGATCGCGCCACGACCGAGTTCATCGTGCAGGCCGAGTCGGGTGGCCTCGTCGGGCGGGGCGGGCCCGATCAGGTACCCATCCAAGCCGGCGGTCGCATCAGTGAATGGGTCGGCGCGACCTTCGCCGCGGTGGCCGTGAGCGCGGCCGCATGGCGGGCGACACACACCGGTCACGGTGAGTACATCGACTTCTCCATCTCGTCGACGATGACGATCGCGGGAGGCAACTACGCGAACTTGATGTACAGCCTCTCCGGTAGACCACCGATCACCACTGTCCAGCGCACCTTCGAGACGCCCTCGGTCGAGCCCACGCTCGACGGATACGTCGGCTTTTGCACGAACTCCCGACAACAATTCGACGACTTCCTCTTGTTGATCGAACGACCCGACTTGTTGGGCGACGAAGAATTGGCACGGGCGCCGGGCCGGCAAAAGCTCTGGGAGCGGTGGAACGAGATCGTGCACGAGTGGACCCCCAAGTTCACGACCGCCGAGATCGTGCGCCGCGCGTCAGAGCTGCGCATCCCCGTCGCGCCAGTGCACTCCGGTGCCAACGTCATGGACTGTGAACAGTTCGTCGCGCGCGGTGTCTACATCGATGATCCGACCGGCTCGTTCAAGATGCCGAGGCGACCATGGAGCATCGACGAAGAATCACCGCCTCCTCCGCGTCCCGCGCCACGCGTCGGTGAGCACGACGGGCAGATCGAACCGCACCGCCCACAGCGACCCGAGCAACCTACCGGGCCGATGGCGCTCCCGCTCGCGGGTGTGCGCGTGCTCGATCTCACCGCGTGGTGGGCCGGACCGATTTCGGCCGGAATGATCGCCGCGCTCGGTGCCGACGTCATCCACGTCGAATCGACGTCACGGCCCGACGGTATGCGCATGACCGGTGCGCTCTTCGGCATGGACGGCCCGTGGTGGGAACGCAGTGGTCACTATCTCGCGTCGAATACCAACAAGCGCGGTCTCACACTAGATCTGACCAAGCCGCGCGGCCTCGAATTGTTGAAGCAACTGATTGCCGAATCCGATGTCATCATCGAGAACTTCACCCCTCGCGTGATGGGCAACTTCGGGCTCGACTGGCCGATGATCCAGGCGATCAACCCTCGTTGCATCCTCGTACGCATGCCGGCCTTCGGTTTGTCCGGTCCGTGGCGCGACAACACCGGTTTCGCACAGACCATGGAACAGGTGACCGGTTTGGCGTGGGTCACCGGACATCCGTGGGACCAACCGCGGATCCAACGCGGTCCGAGCGACCCCAACGCGGGCATGCACGCCGCCTTTGCGTTGATCGTCGGGCTCGCAGAACGTGACGTCACCAACCGGGGTCATCACTTCGAGGTCACGATGGTCGAAGGCGCGCTCTGCGCAGCAGTCGAGATCGCGTTGGAGTACTCGGCCTACGGCGCGGTCCTCGAACGCGATGGCAACCATTCGCCCAATGCTGCGCCCCAAGGGCTTTACGCCGGCAGAGGTTGGGAGAACTGGCTGGCCATTTCCATCGAGACCGACGAACAGTGGCAGGCGTTGCGCCGCGCGCTCGGCGACCCCGCGTGGGCCCGCGACCCCGCGTTGGCAACGATCGACGGTCGGCGCGCCACACAAGATCGACTCGACGAGCACCTCGCCGACTGGACCCGCGATCGCGATGTCGACGAGGCCGCCCGTGTACTCATCGAGCACGGCGTTCCGGCCGCGTTTGGTGTCGATCCACGGCTCACGGACCAACATCCTCAACTCGTCGCCCGCAAGTTCTACGAGTCCGTCGATCACTCCGTCGTCGGCCCCCAACCATGGCCGACCGTGCCGTTCCGTTTTGCGAGCGTCGACAATTGGTTGCAGGCACCGGCACCGCTGCTCGGTGAACACAACGAAGACATACTCTGCGGCCTGCTGGGGTTGCCCCGCGAGGAGTTCGAACAACTCGAGCGCGACGGCATCATCGGCAACCGACCCAAAGGACTCTGATGAACCGACCATTGCGCGCCATCGTCGTCGGCACGTCGTTCGGCGGTCGGGTCCATGTGCCCGCGCTGCAAACCGCGGGGTTCGAAGTCGTCGCGGTCGTAGGCCGCGATCCGCACCGCACGCAGGCACGCGCCCGCGAACTCGGCGTCGCCCACGCGTTCACCTCACTCGACGAGGCCTTGTCGCTGCCCGATATCGACGCAGTGACGGTGGCGACACCGCCCGATGCACACACCAGGCCGGTACTGGCGGCGATCGCGCAGGGCAAACACGTCTTGTGCGAAAAACCCTTCGCGCTCGATGCGGCCGACGGCCAGGCCATGTACGACGCCGCCGTGGCGGCCGGCGTCGTGCACCTGTGTGCCTTCGAGTTTCGTTGGCGACCAGAAGAATCGGTGGCGAAGCGAGCGATCGACAGCGGTTTCGTGGGCTCAGTCGAGTTCGCAACCTGTGTGCAGATCACGGCGCTCGTCGCCGGAGGTGTACACCAGGCATTCAACGAAGAGTGGTGGTTCGACCGCGACCGCGGAGGCGGCATCCTCAACGCGAGTGGCTCGCACTACATCGACCGCTTCCGCATGTGGTTCGGTGAGGTCGAAGCCGTCAGCGCGCGCCTTCAGATCGTCGGCGACCACAGCGCCGACGACGCAGAAGACACCTACACGATGACGCTGCGCATGTCATCGGGCGCGACGGCGCTGATCCAACAGTGCTCTGCGTCGTGGGGCGAATCCTTCCGCACGATCCGAGCGGTCGGCGATCGCGGCAGCGTGTGGGTCGATCGCGATTCCGCGTTCCTCGCGACGAGTGAGGGCACACGCGAGCTCGAGGTGCCCGACGATCTGCAGGTCCCACCCGAGCCGCCCCGCCGGCCGGAGGACCCAAAGCACGCGTTCACGTTCATGGAACTGCCGCCCTTCATCCGGCTGGCCGAACGATTCCGCGATGCCATCCAAGCCCGCGATCCGCATTTCATTCCGCATGTCGGCGCGCCGCCCAGCCCCACCTTCCGTGATGCCTTGATGGTGCAGCGCGCGATCGACGCTGCCCGCGAGTCGAGCCAACACAACGGGGCGTGGGTCGAGCTCGCGCAACTGCCGCAGTGAGCCGACAGTCGCGATGAGCCGAGCACACCTGGGCCCCCACGACTCGGTGCTGTGCACCGGCACACTCGCGGGCGTGTCGCTGCGCGACAAGGTGAGTGCCGCCTCGGTCGCCGGTTTCCGCGCGCTGTCGGTACGACCGCGCGAATACGAGGCGTGGCTCGGCGAGGGCTGGCAGCCGACCGACGTGCGCACGTATTTCGACGATCACGGTATTGCGATCGCCGAACTCGATCCGGTGATGTCCTGGTTGCCGGGGGTCGATCTCGATCCGCGCAACGCCCACACCGTCGACGAGATCTTGCGCATCGCCGAGGTCTTGCAACCGCACTGTCTCAGTGTGCTCGTCGATCCCAGCTACCAGGGCTCGATCGACTCGGCGATCGATCCGTTCGCCGAGTTGTGCCGCCGAGTGGCGACCGACGACCACCAGTGCGCCCTCGAGTTCTTCGCGTGGTCGCCGTTGCGCACCGTGCACGACGCGTGGCGCATGGTCGACCAAGCGGGCGAGCCCAACGGCGCGCTCATCTTCGACACCTGGCATCACTACCGGGTGGGGGGCGTCGCCGCCGATCTCGACGCGGTCGACATGCGGCGAATCGTCGGGATACAGCTCAGCGATGCCCCGGCGATGCCACTCGTTGCCGAGGTCGCCAAGGAGTGCATGGCCGCCCGCCTCTGGCCCGGCGAAGGCGACGCGGACGTAGCCGCCACGGTCGGCCACCTGCGGGCCGGCGGCTGTACTGCACCGCTCGGCGTCGAGGTCTTCGGTTCGGGCGACCCGGTCGAGCGGGCCCACCGTGCTGCAGCGGCGTTGGCCGGGCTCAGCAGGTAGCGTTGTGGACTCGGGAGGGCCGATGACACCCAACGAACGCACACCGCAGATCGGACGAGTCCGCGGTGAGGTGCGCGCCTCACGGCCGGCTGATGACGCGCCGGCGGCCGACATAGCTCTGCCCGTCGACGAGGAGCACGCGCTGCTCGAGCCGGCGCCCACCGGCGGCGGCATCCTGCCCCGCCAGCCCGACATCGGCTCGGTGGCCTTCTGGCGGCGCATCGTCGCGTTCATGCTCGATGCGCTCGTCGTCTTCTGGCTGCAGTTCGCGCTGACGATCCTGGGCGTGCTCTGGTACGTCGACAGCTCCACCGAGATCGTCAATGGTGAGTCCATCCGCCACGTGGCGCACCGCGGCCCTCAGCCCTGGGGCGACGACTTCGCTCCCCTCATCACCTTCATCGTGTTGGCGTTCATCTACGAAGTCGTGTTCATCGCGGCGCGGGGTCAGACTCCGGCCAAGGAGCGACTCAAGATCCGGGTGACACGCGTGGCCGACGGCAAGAACCCAACTGTTGCCCAGGCGATGCTGCGGTCGTCGGTGGTCGCGGTGTTCCGACTGGTGCCGGGTGCGTTGATGCTCGTCGGCAACCTCGCGGCATTCGCCACCGGCATATCGGCTCCGTTCAACCTGCGCCGCCGCGCGCTGCACGACTACCTCGCCGGCACCATGGTCGTTCGCTACGACGCCGATCTCCACGAGGGCAACATCACGCTGGCCAAGCGCCCCGGGATGTTCCTCAACATGCGCATCGGCGAAGTGACCGGCCGCAAAGAAGACCTGCGGCCGTAGGCCCCGAAGCGCGGAATGCTCTAGCGATTGCCCAGCGCGTCGAACGGGCCCGCGAGGAAACCACCGTCGATGACGAACTCCGAACCGGTGCAGTAGCTGCTCGCGTCGGAGGCCAACCACACGACCAGTTCGGCGACCTCTTCGGGCTGCCCGATGCGCCCCAATGGCATCTTCGACGCCAGGACTGGTCGCATGTCGAAGCCGCCCCACGATTGCGGCTGCACCATCGCCGTGTCGATCGGGCCGGGATGGATCGAGTTGACCCGGATGCCGCTTCGACCGAGTTCGAGTGCCGCGGTCTTCGTCAGCCCACGAATGCCGAACTTGGCGGTCACGTAGCCCGCGATGCCGGGTGCGCCGACGACGCCGTTCACCGACGACACGTTGACGATCGATCCGCCGCCGGCCTTGACGATCTCGGGCGCGGCGTATTTGATGCCGGTGTACATCGAGATGAGGTTGACCTCGAGCACGCGCCGATAGTCGGCCACCGGCACGTCGACGATGGGCTTCGGCGGGATCGAGATGCCGGCGTTGTTGACGAGCACGTCGAGCCGGCCGAACTCGCGCATCGCCAGTGCGACGGCACCCTGCCACGCGGCCTCGTCGGTCACATCGTGGTGCAGATAACGGGCCGCCGCGCCGATGCCCGCGGCGACGGCCGAGCCGTCGTCGTCGAGTACGTCGGTCAGCACGACCGAAGCGCCCTCGGCGGCGAACGCCACGGCTTCGGCCGCGCCTTGCCCGCGCGCGGCCCCGGTGATCAATGCGACCTTGCCGTCCAACCGACCCATATGCCCACCCCCGCGGAACGTCGCGCGCACAGTAGTGCCCGGCGTGATGGGGCTAACAGAATCCTCACAACTTGACGATGGGGAGATCACGACCGCGGTGCATCGTGGTCATGACACGCAAGCGGGGCCTTTCGGCACCGGATCGAGAGGCAGCCATGTTCCGTCGTTTCTTCCTCCGCCGACCCCTCGTCGGCGTGGCCGCGGCGCCCCGAGTTCGCCGCCGCCGGATACGTCGCCGGTTGCGCCGCCGCTTTTGACGCGCGGCCCTCGACGCTGACCTACCCGTCGTCCTCGAGATCGCGCAAGCGGGTCTCGATTCGTTCGAGCGCGTCGGTGAGCCGGTCGGTCGTCTCGCGCAGATCGGACAGCGTGACAACGTCGGACAATGACAGTTTCACCGACGCCAGTTCGCGCGCGAGGAACTCGGTATCGGCCTGCGTGCGTGTCGTGACTTCGCGGTCGCGCTCGGATTCGGAGCGGTCTCGATCGGCTTGACGATTTTGTGCGAGAAGGATCAGGGGCGCGGCGTACGCGGCCTGTAGCGACAGAGCCAACGTGAGCAGGATGAACGGGTACTTGTCGAAGCGCAGATCGAGGAAGGCAGCATTGATGAAGATCCATAGGAAGACAACGGCCGTCTGGAACACGAGGAAGCGCGCGGTACCGAGCAGGCGCGCAATGGCTTCGGAGAAGTCACCGAACGCCTCAGGGTCATAGTGCACGCCAAAGCTGAGGCGGCCCCGGCGGGGACGCGAGAGGTCTTCACGACGACGCATAAGTCACTCTCCTTCCCCATCAGGCGCTCACGCCACGCCGCACCCGCCGCCACGTCGGCGGCAACATGTGATCGATCACGTCATCTACGGTCACGGCGCCGATGAGCCGTTGGGCTTCGTCGCACACCGCGATGGCGACGAGGTCGTATGCCGCCAAACGCGCCGACACCTCGTCGTCGGGCGCGTCAGGGCGCAGATATTCGGGTTCGTCCTCGACACAGGCGTCGAGGCGCATCCACGGCGCTTCGCGCAATAGTCGTTGGAAGCCGACCGCGCCGAGGAAGCGGCCGGTCGGCGTCGACGTCGGTGGCTCGACGACGAAGACCTGCGCCGCCAACGCAACTTCGATGTCGTCGTCGCGCATCACCGCGAGCGCGTCGGCAACCGTAGCGTGGCCCGCGAGGATCAGCGGATCGGATGTCATGAGACCGCCCGCCGACTTTTGCCCGTAGGAGAGCAGGCGCCGCACCGGCGTCGCGTCTTCGTCGTCCATCGCCGCCAGCAACTGCATGCGCTCGTCTTCGGGCATCTCGGCCAAGAGGTCGGCGGCGTCGTCGGGGTCGAGATGCTCGATGACCGCGACGGCACGCTCGAGCCCGAGCCCCTCGATGATGCCGACCTGTTCGTCATCGGGAAGCTCGGCGAGCACGTCGGCCAAATGCTCGTCGTCCATCGCGGCGGTGATCTGCTTGAGGCGCAGATACGACATGGACCGCACACGGTCGGCCGCGTCGGAAGGATGCAGCTCGCGCAGCTCGGCGACTTCGGCCGCGAGCGGACCACCGTCGAACAGGTACCACGTGTCGCGCCACGACACGACCTTGGGATTGCGTCGACCCCGCAATCGCGACCGGTGACCGAGGGCCACGCTGACCAATTGCCACGCGAACATCTGGCCGACCACGGGCTCGATCGCGATGTCGACCACATACGCATCGCCGGCGCGCCGCCCGAAGAGCTCACGCGCGCGCAGCTCGCCACCGCGCTGCTCGAAATGACGTACGTCGATGTTGCCACTGCGCATGCGCACGCCGTCGCCCGCGATCTCGCCGACCCGCGCCGCGTTGACGAAGATGCGGCGACGCTGCACGAGCGCGACGAACCCGACGACTCTCGGCGGGCCATCACCACCGGGCACGAAGACGATGTCGTCGATGCGACCGATGGTGGCTCCGTCGGCCGCCACCAGGGGCAAGCGGAGCAGCCGCGACGCATACACGATCGTTGCGGTCATGGGCCCCAGGCTACCCCGTAGACCGTGATCGCCTGGCCACTTTGTGAACTACAGTCCGGCCGGGGGGCAGCGATGAAGGTCGTGATCGAGGGCAGTTGCGATGCTCGGTTCGCACCGGTGCAAGCGGCATTCGGAGCCAACTTCGAGCACGATCTCGAGCTCGGTGCGGCCCTGTCGATCAGCCTCGAGGGCCGCAATGTCGTCGACATATGGGGCGGCTACCTCGACGAGGCGCAGACGCGCCCGTGGCAGCGAGACAGCCTCGCGTGCATCTTCTCGTGCACCAAAGGTGTGGTTGCCGTGCTGGCACTGATGCTGGTCGATCGGGGTCTCATCGACCTCGACGCGCCCGTCGCGGACTATTGGCCGGAGTTCGCCCAAAACGGCAAGGCCGATATCCCGGTGCGCTGGCTGCTGACGCATCAAGCGGCGGTGTCGGCGATCGACGAGCCGATGCCGTTCGGATCGCTCAGCGATTGGGACGTCATGATCGACGCGCTTGCCGCGCAGGCGCCGTCGTGGACGCCGGGTGACGGTCACGGCTATCACGGCGTCACATACGGCCATCTGATCGGAGAAGTCATCCGACGGGTGACGGGCATGTCGTGCGGAACGGCCATGCGTGAACTCTTGTGCGAGCCGCTCGCACTCGATATCCACATGCCGTTGCCCGAACCCGAAGAGTCACGTACGGCCGACATGGTGCTCGGTATGCCGACCGCCGAACATCCCTCGAAAACCTTCTTCGACCATTGGCGAGCGGGCGACCTCGGCCCGCGTTCGTTTCGCAATCCGCCCGATTGCAGCAACGTGCCGTACACGAACACGCGCGCCTTTCGCGCCGCCGAGATCCCTGCCGCCAATGGGCACGGCACGGCGCGCTCGCTCGACCGCCTCTATGCGGCGCTCGCGTGTGGTGGCACGCTCGATGGAGTGCAGGTGCTCTCGCCCGCGCTGCTCGAGCAAGCGGGCCGCGAGTGGGTCCGCGGCATCGACCGCGTCATGGCACTACCGACGGCATTCGGTCTCGGTTTCGAACGCACCATCCCCGAATGGAAGTTCGGCCCGAACCCCAACACCTACGGGCACAACGGATCCGGCGGCTCGCTGGGCATCGTCGATCCCGATGCGGGCATCTCGCTCGGCTACGTGATGAACCGCATGGTGTGGGGCCCGACGCGCGACGATCCGCGCTGGCCCGCCATCTTCGACGCGCTCTACGACTGTCTGTGAGATCCATGAAACTGTCGCTGCTGTTCCCCGAGACCCGCAGCGTCGACAACGTCGTCGCGCTCGCGCAGCAGAGTGAGCAATTGGGTTTTCACGGCATGTTCCTCGGCACTGCCTTTGGTATCGACCCGATCATGGCACTGGCCTATGCGGGCACGAAGACAACGCGCATCAGCCTCGGCGTGGCGGTCGTTCCGACGTGGCCCCGTCACCCGCAAGTGCTCGCGCAACAAGCAGCAACGGCCAACGCAATGTGCAACGGACGCTTTCGCCTCGGCGTCGGCCCATCGCACGCGCCGGTCATGGCCCGCCTCGGTATCCCATTCGACCGGCCGATCTCGCACGTGCGCGAATACCTCACGATCGTGCGCACGCTGCTCGCCGAGCACAAGATCGATCACAAAGGTGAGCGGTTCCAGGTGCAGGGCATGCTCGACGTGGAGAACGGCGGCACCCCGCCGGTGTTGCTCGCCGCGATGCGCGAGCAGATGTGCCGGCTCGCCGGTAGCCACAGCGACGGTGTGTTGCCATGGTTGCCACCCGCTGACTACGTCGCGTCGACGATCGTGCCCAACGTTCGTGCCGGCGCGGACGCAGCCGGTCGGGTCGCGCCGCCCGTGATCGCCGAAGTGCCGGTGGCGTTGACGCGCGACATAGAAGAAGTGCGCACAATGGCCGCCCGCGACTTGTTCATCTATCCGATGATGCCCTTCTACCGCGCGCAGTGGGAGTCCGCCGGTATTCCGCTGGGCGATCGCTCGACGGCCGGCGGATGGAGCGACGCCATGATCGAGACCAGCCTGCTCTATGGCGACCAAGCAGGGTTGGCCACAAAGATCAAGGCGTACTTCGACGCGGGCGCGGACGAAGTGGTGGTGTCGCCGTTCGGTGTCGGTGATGACCCGGCCGCGAACCGCGACGATTGCGTACGAGTGTTGGCCGACATCGCACGAGAGGGCCCGAGCGGCCCCCAGAGCGGGGAGAAGGGATGAGGCGCATGACCAACGAGGACACCGTGCGAGCAGTTCTCGCGCACATCACCGCGGCCGAGTATGAACAACTCGCCGACTACGTCACCGAAGACTTGCGCTTCGAGTTGCCCTACGCCGGGCCACCGATCCCCGACCATTTCGACGGGCGCGCAGTGTGGGACGGCATGCAGCGTCAGACGTTCGCGATGTTCACGTCGTTTCGCAACGAGCCGCGCGCGTTCTACCAAACGGTCGACCCCGACATGTTGATCGCCGAGTACGAGAGCGATGCCGTCGTCGCTCGCAACGGCAAGCCCTACCGCAACAAATACGTGGGCATCTTCCGGTTCCGCGACGGCAAGATCTGCTCGTGGCGGGAGTATCACAATCCAGACGCGACCAAGGTCATCCGCGAAAACTGAGGCAAGTGTCAGGGTTTGCGATGGCTCTCGGCCTGGGAGTAGTCGCCCGCTTGTCCCGGTGGTAGTTCGGCGCTGAGCATCACCGCGAAATAGCGAGTGGGACGGTCCGTGCGGTTGCGCCACGCGTGCACGGTGCCGCGTTGCACGACGAGATCACCGGGCTTCAGGTGCACTTCTTCGCCCGAGGGCAGCAGCAACCACAGGTCGCCTTCGAGTACCTGGATCAGATCGATCGTGGGCGTCTGGTGCATGCCTTCGTCGGGTGCCGGCTCGCGTGGGTTGCCGTTGTCGTCGACGAAGCGCCCCGCGTCGGGTGGCACTTCGACCCGGCGAAAGATGATGCCCTGCGGTGGTGAGAGGAATGCGTACTCGTCGCGATCGCCGGGCGCAGTGGCAGCCACCGGAATCTCGTCGATCGTCCAGGCCGCAGTCAACACCGTGCCCGACGGATGCCGCACGATCTGTGGCGGCGGGCCATCGCTTTCGACCCGCGACACGCCGTCGTCGTCGATCACCGTGACCACCCGGCGTACGTTCTCGAACATGTCTTCCCCTTCTCTTGATCAGCGCGGTCGCGAGCCCAGCGGCTGAATCACGCTGTGTCGATCCGCTCCGAAGTGTCCGTGCTCGTTGAGCGATACGAGCGTACGCTTGCCATCGGGCTCGACGTCGATACGGGTGATCGACGCGTAGGAGATGGTGATCGGCAGACGCATGTGCTCATGACCGAGCACATCGGCGACGATGCGCCGCACGACGCCTCCGTGCGACGATACGAGAACGTGCTCGCCGCGATGGTTCGTCACGAGATCGGCGAAGGCAGCGGTGATACGGGCGTTGAACACGTCGGGCGAATCCCATCCGATCGAGTCCCAATCCTGGCGCTGGATCGCCTCCCAGTATTCGCCGGCGAGATGCAGCTCTTCGGTCGGGTAGTACCACTGTGCGCGACTGTCGAGCTCGTTCAATGCATCGATGACCTCGTGAGGCCGCGTGTCGTCGAACAGTCCGCCGACCGTCTCGATCGCCCGGCGCTTGGGTGACGTGACGATGTAGTCGATCGGCTCGTGGGCGAGCCACGCCGCCAGGCGCGCCGCCTGCCACTGCCCCAGCTCGGACAGACCGGGGTCGGCGGGGCCATCGGGATTGTGTTCGCGATTGGGCTGCGCGTGGCGCACCAAGATGAGCTGCACCGCCACTGCTTACCAGACCGACCGCGTGGGTCAGGTGGTGGTGCGGGAGACGAGCAGGTCGGGGAGCTCGTCGTCGCGGAGGAGTTGCAGGCGCTCCATGACCGGAGGGCCGAGCGTGTACACGTCTTCGCCGGCCATCAAAATGTCGTCGCCTTCACCGACGTAGGGCAACACGGCTGCGGTGCGGTTGGTGTAGAGGTACCACGCACCCGGGTCGACCGGCAGGTCACGTGCCGCAAGCTCCGCGCCGGGGAACACGCTGTACATCCACCCGTCGTTGAACACGTAGTCGTCGCAAACGTAGAGGCGATCGATCTCTTTCTCGAGCACGTTGTAGCCGCGATCGAACATGTTCTGGTAGAAGGCCCGCGTCTGCTGTTGACCGACCGGCCCGGTGAGCGGTGACCCCGGCGAGTACGTGTGATACGTGGGCTCGGCAACGAGCGTGCCCATGATCGTCTCGAGGTCGCCGGTGACCTCGGCGATGATGTGCGTGCGAAAGTTCGCCAACATGGCGCGATGGCGCGAATTGGTCGTGCGTTCGATCAGCTCGTCGATCGGTTTCAGCGAGCGCATCGGGTCGATCTTCATGGAAACCCCCTGGTTGGCTGGCTGATCGTACCCGTCGCGGGCGACGCGCCGCCGGGGGGCGCCCGCAGCCTCAATTTCTCCCTGTTCCCGCCGACGAGAACAGTGCATGACAGACACCCGTGGCTCTTCGGAACAGAAGGCGTTCAAGACCGAACGACGGATCGGCTCGCGCCAACCGTTGGGTCATGAC
>JBDTLT010000015.1:0-55437 GCA_039934635.1 Acidimicrobiales bacterium | reverse complement strand
TGCCGGGCATCTCGCTACGCCAATGAGCGAACGTCCAATTGTTCAGGCTGTCGAAGCCGTCGGAGAACTGTCCGGTCGGCGTAACCGGGGTCGGTGTCGACCTCGTCGTGCTCGAGGTCGCCGAAGTGGTGGTCGGCTCGGTCGAGACCGGTGCCGTGGTGGTCGTTACCGAGGTGCCATCTGCTCTTTGCACCCGCTTCGGATGCTGCTTGGCGGGACCCCATTGGACGCGTTTCCACCCCGACCCACCGGTGAACGCCGTGGTGATGCCAATCGAGCCGAAGACGACCAGGACAACAGCGAATAGGGCTATGGCAAACTTGCGTCGGTTCCGCAACCGGCGGCGAATCGTTTTGAAGTCCATGTGCGGCTTCCTCTCGGGTTCCCGCCCGCGCATGATGCAGTTTCAGATGTTTTTGGTCATCGTAGTGTAAGAGCTATCGGTATCCAAGTCATCAGACTTGAGTCAAACGGGGCCGAAATCGGCGAGTGATCGCGAAACACCACGTCAGACCCGAAGTGGTCCATTCGTGTGAATTCTGTTGGTGCAGTCGGTTCCTACCATCGGCGGTTGGCCGCGCCGCCTTTAGCGAAAAATGCGGCTCCGTCGAGCGTTCAGGCGCGGAAGCGACGACAGCCGACCCGACCAAGATCTCGACCCGACCGAGCCATCGCCGCGCTCGGGGTTGGTCACGGCCGGCGCCTCACCCAGGATGTCGCTGGCGATGCCCGCGAACGCGATGCCGAGGAAGATCATGCTCTCGGTGTCCCACACGATGTCGACATACGCAAAGACTGCGAACATGACGACGAACAGGACCGAGGTGAGCAGCAGCGCACCGTCATAGCTGGGCAACACTCGCATCAGGCGGCGCGTCCCGTGGCGAATCGCCGACGTGAACAAGTACAGCATCGCCAAGAAGCCGCCGATACCGGTTTTCATCCAGATCCAGAGCACCGCGTTGTGCGACCGGTACTCCCACCACTGGGCGAAGCTGATGTCGGCGTTGGGAATCGGGCGCAAGTACTGCTGGCCGAAACCTATGCCGGTCAATGGCTGCGTTCGGATGGTGTACACCACGTTGTAGTTCTCGATGGACCGATAGCGATCGGAGCCCTTGTCGTCCTCGCTCAGTTCGCCCGGCGCGATGACCGTCTTCACTGCCTGCGCCGGAAAACCCGCGCCTCTATCGACGTTCCAAAACGCGAGGAGGTATCCGCCAAAGACGAGGGCGAGGAGCGGCGCGGTATACCAAAATGCACGGCGGCGGCGGTGATAGAGCATGACCTCCAGCATCACCATGCCCATGACGAGGCCCACGAAACCCGCTCGCCGCTCGGCCAGGATGTACGCGTAGCCGACGATCGGTGTCACGAGCAGCATCACGACCAGGCGACGCGTCGAGCGCGCGGCCATGACACCCATCGCCGCCATGAGGACGAAGAACGCGTTGCCGTGGAGCGCGGCCGAGTGGTCACCGAGGTGGTCCGCTTGCGCCCGGGACACCGCGGGAAGTCCCTGGTAGTACACGATTGCGAACACCGCGTCGACGAACACGGCCGCCATCAAGGCCGACCACAGGCGACGGAATGCCGCCGGCGTGCGTACGAGATTCGTGGCGACGAGGTAGATCGCGACGAGCAACAGGAGCGGACGCACTTCCCAGAGTGCGACGTTTGGGTTTCCTCCCCGAGCGAGCCCGACTACCAGGCCGACGAACAGGAAGAAGCCGAAGGTCATCATGGGTCGAAAGAGCGCACCACGGTGCAGTTCCCATCGACGCGTCGCGGCCATGCGTAGGATCCAGCCGAGCAGGGCCGCGGCGACGAGTAGCTCGATGGGGTAGACGATCGCCGCGTTGCTCACATACAGCATCGACTGCGGGGTGGACATCGTCTTGGCAAACGGATACCACTGCACCGTGATGGGGTCGCCGGCCACTCCGAAGAAGGCAATGAACCACAGCCCGAGCTCGGGTCGAGCCACCACCGCGGCGAGGAGCACGAAGAGAACGAGCAAACCCAGCGAAAGCGGCGCGGGAGCGGTGAGATAGCCCAAGCCCGCGACGCAGAGGGTCAGACCCAACACCGCCGCGTACGAGACCCACCAGACGTAGGCTGATCGACGCTTTTGCGCAGCCACCGTGCGGGGCGTCGTCAAACCGATGACTGCGGCCACGATCAACCCACGGACTTGAACGTCTGGAGAAACGCCGCCACCAGCGCACAGGCAAAGAGAAGCGGAAGCGCCCGTGGTCGTCGGTTGCTCGATGGCGAGAGCGTGGCCATGAGGAAGACCGCGAACAGGAAAACCAGGAAGACCTTCATCGGGCGCGGTGGTAGTGGCGGTTCATTCGGCGAGGAGATGGACGAACCGTTGCGGCACGCGGCTCGAGGCACGGTTCAACACCACGCCCAACGGGACTAGATGTCGTAGTTCCTGGAGCGCGGACTGCACCTGGACTTCAGCAGTCACACCCTGGCGCACGACCAGGACAAACGATTCGCCGAGGCTCGCGAGCGTGATCGCCTCGCCGGTGCTGAGCACCGGTGGCACATCGAGTACCACATGGTCGAATCGCTGCCCGAGCTCGTCGAGCAACGTGACGAGGCCGGCGGCCTTGGCGAGAACCGGTCGCTCGGCGGGCGACGCGAAGCCGGCGGGAAGCAGCGCCAGCTTCCAACCTTGCGTCCAGACCAGGGCCTCGTCCACCGACACTTTCCCGTCGATCACCTGGGCCACCCCGCGAAGCGGTCGCTCGGGTTGGTCGTGCCCGGATTTGGCGTCGTTGGTCGAAGTCCACCAATTCAGATCGACGAGGCAGACATTGCGGCGGAGGTCGTTCGCGAGAAGCGCGGCGAGTGACCGCGAGATGAACGTCACTCCTTCTCCGGAAAGCGCCGAGGTAACCGAGATCCGAGGCCGGACATCGCCTTTTTCGGAAGTCTGCAGACGAGCGAGCGCGTAGCGAAGGGATCGGGTGACGTCGACCGGCGCGTAGTGGAGCAGGCGCTGATCCAGGTCGACGACCCTCAGGCCGCCGTCGTCGATGATGTCCCAGTTCGCGTCAGCGAGCTGCAACGCGCCATCGCGGGACGCGTTCGCCTTCTTGTTTCTAGCGATTCGCATGTTGAGCCTCGAGTTGCCGTACGTCCTCGAAATTCTTCGGTTGGTCCCCCTTGGCGCGTCGGCGCCTCCCCTTCGTCGCGGCTGCCTCGGCCTTCAGATCGGTCTTTTGGCGCTGAGCCACAGAACCACGGCTTTCCGGAACGACCGCCAACAGAGGGACGGCGAGTCGGTTACGAACCTCTTCGGCGCTGCGCAACGTCTTGTCGGTGATGGTGCCGACGAACACCGCGAGGGCGCTGAGGACGAGGCCCAGGAACACGAACATGGCGACCTGGACGATGAGCTTCATTTTCGAAAAGCTCGACACCGTTGGAATCTTGGGCGTGTCGACCCGTCGCAGCCGCCCCTCTACGTTGCTGCGGGTTTGCGCGCTTTCCAGACGAGCATCTTCGGCCTTCGACAAGGTGCTGGTGTAGCGGGAGTTGGCGGATGTGAAATCGGCATTGAGCCGATCGATTTCGATCTGTTCGGTCTGTTTCCGCAGTCCGATAACGGGCTCCGGGTGAAGAGTGATGTAGTTGTCGAGAGCAGCCCTCGTCGTGTCCCGATCAGTCTTATATGTCTCCGCGAGTTCGGTGAGGAACTTCTCGGCTGTCGCGCTGTCGCTCAAGCTGGCGTCGATCACCCATTGGATGAAGCTGTCGATCGTTGCCTTCGCAACAGCGAAGGCGACTTGCGGGTCGAGGCTCGAACCCGTAATCCGCAGGGTGTTCGCACTCGACGGTGAGGTAGCGATCGAGGCGCGAACCTGATCGACCGTCACGAGCCCACTGTTCACCGCATCCGTGAGCCCCGACCGATCGATGACCGAGTGAATGAACTCGTCGGTTCCGATCAAGCTGCTCAGCCGGGCATCCGCGTCCTGCGCGGGAGTGAGGTACGTATTGTTCGAAGCGCTGCCCGTACCCGTGAGCTTGCTGAGGAGCGTCTGGCTCTCGACGTACAGGACGCCGTGAGAAAAGTAGTTGCTCTTGGCCGAGGCAGCAGACGCGACTCCCACACCGCTGAGCAGTACGACCGGAAGTAGACAAAGCCACCAGCGGCGAAAGAATGTCTCCAGTAGTCGGAGCGCGAATGAACGGGACACAGGACCTCACTCGACGGGGGCGGTTCGATTCTTCCGTCGGCACGCATGAGCCGAACCGTGAGAGATTTCTATAGATGATAGCTCGGTACTTCGCCCCATTACTAGGCGCCTCAGCCCTTGCGGTTGTATTTGGAACGGCAAATTAACGCGGTATTCATTCGCCTCACCCGGTCACCGATTCACGGGGAAACGACTCGGTTCGAGGGCGGATGCGAGGGCCGGCACCGTTGTGAAAACCTTGTCCAGTTGGAGACGACCCAACTGCCGCGCCGACGACGCCGGCATGGCGGCGAGCACCAGCAAGCTGCCGGCGTGTCGAAGCTCATAGTCGAGGGCGACGAGCGACGCCGCTGTGACCTGGTCGAGCCGACCGATTCGGCTCATATCCACGACGACGCGAGTGCCCACGACGAACGCGCCGCCCCGATCGAACGCGTCGACGCTCGCCCAAATATCGAGTCCGCCGGTGGGCCGCACGACGACTGCGTCACCGACGCGCTCGACTGCGGGAGCCGCCCACGCGTTGGCCCGGATCCCCATTGCACGGAACTGTCGGAACACGAGCGGCGCGAACCGAACGAAGCCGCGGGCATAACGCTTGGCGAGCCGCCGGGGCTCGGTGGCGAGTCGATGCAGCCATTCGAGGCCGATCTCGCGAATCCACACCGGCGCCCGCGACTTGGTACCGGCGATGAAGTCGAGACTGCCGCCGACGCCGATGAGCACGGGCACGTCGAGCTTGTCGCGGTAGGCGTCGATCCAATACTCCTGCTTCGGATGACCCAGCGCGACGCACAAGATGTCGGGGGCGGCGGTGCGGACGACGTCGAGCACCTCGTCGTCGATCTCGTTGCCCCGATCGAACATCGGACCGCCATAGCCAACGATCCGCAGGCCCGGGTGGCGCGCCGCGAGCGTCGCGGCGACCGATTCGGCGACTCCGGGAGCGCTGCCGAAGAGCATCATCGAATAGTCATGCTGTGCCGACAGGGCCGCGAGTTCGGGCACGAGGTCCGCGCCGGCGACGCGCTCTCGCACCGGCCGGCCGAAGAGCTTCGACGCCCACACGACGGGCATCCCGTCGGGAATCGTGAGGTCGGCCCTCTGCAGAATGGAACCCAGTTCCGGGTCGCCGCATCCAGTGACCACGAAGTCGACGTTCACCGTTGCGATCTGGTGATTGCGGCCACTGAAGCGGCCTTCTTCGACGAACATCGCGACGCGGTCGACGGCCTCCGCCATCGTCACGTCGTCGATCGGTATCCCGGCGACTAAGACGAGCGAACGCACGACGTCCCCTCAGGTTGATTGGGCTCCTCATTGCGCGCTGTTCGCACCCACGTGCTCGGCGCCGGCCGGACGATCGCCTGAAGCCACAGCACCACCTTCCACACGACGAGCACCGGCGCGCGCAGCAGCGACCGATACACCGCGCGCGGCGCATGTACGAGGCGGAGCCCGGCGAAGAGGTAGATCGCCTGAGCCGCGGCGATACCGGCGGCGAGGGCCACGGTGCGTCGCGCCGCGGGCGAGGGCCGAACCGTCGCCAGCGCCACCCCCGCGATGCCAGTGGCCAGCGTCGCGGCGACAACGACAGAGAACGGCGGAGTCACTTGATCGATGGCGGCGTCGAGTTGCGCCACGCGTTGGTGCCGGCGCCGGACGCGCGGTGCACGCAGCAGCGCGGGCAGGTAGCGCCGCGCGAGATCGAGGCGGCCCTGCTCCCAACGCTGTTGCTGTGAGCGCGCACCCGCCAGCGTGGCCGGCATCTCGGCCTCGACGACGGCGTCGGGGGCGAAGGCGACGGGTATGCCGGCAAGGAGCAGTTCGAGTTGGAGCTCCATGTCCTCGGTGAGGTGCGCGGTCCATGCCCGATCACGGAGCACATCACCGCGAAACGCCATGCCGTTGCCGTAGAGGCCGCACGAACCACCGAGCGCGGTGCGCGCCAGCGGTCGCAAGTAGTGGCGTACGGCGAACCCCGCATAGCGCAGGCCCACGTTCCACGAGGTGCCGGGATCGCGAACCGCGTAGTACGCCTGCACGACCCGGTGCCCCTCGGCCAACTTCGCATCCATCACACGAAGGAAGTTGGTGCTCAGCGTCGAGTCGGCGTCGACGATGACGACGGCATCGTGCGGATCGCCGCGCGTCCAGAGTCGCTGCAACAACCACTGCAACGCGGGACCCTTGCCCCGCTTGTCGGGCGCAACGCGCTCGTGTACTTCGGCACCCGCGGCGCGCGCGATTTCGGCGGTGGCGTCAGAGCAGTTGTCGGCGATGACATGGATGCGGACGAGGTCTTCGGGATAGTCGAGACGGCGCATGCTGGCGACCGTCGACGCGATGAGCCGCTCTTCATCGTGGGCGGGCACGACTATGAGAAAGCGGTGCTGCGGGCGGTCGAGCAGGGGCGTGCGGTCGTGCCCCCGTGAGTGGCGGCGCCCGGCGACGGCGGTGAGCACGAGCTGATAGCCCGAAACAGCCGCGAGCGCGGCTTGCGGGACGAGCAGCACCTTCGCGGCGAATGATGCGTGGGGGCGGCCCATCAGGCGAGCACCTCTGCTGCGAGACCTTTGGCGTAGACGACGATGTCGAAGCGCTGTTCGGCGTCGGCGCGGGCGGCCCGGCCGAGTTCGGCGGCGTAGTCGGGGTCGTCGAGTAGGCGCTCGATCGCTGCCCGCAGCGCGGCCGCATCACCGGGAGGTACGTACAGCCCCGTCTGCTCGTCGACGATCACATCGGTCTGTCCGGTCGTGGCCGAGCACACCACCGCCTTGCCCATGGCCATCGCTTCGAGGATGGTCGTGACACCGGCCTGGAAGTCGATCTCGTGCAGTGGCATCACGACGAAGCGACACTCGGCGTACAGCGCACGAAGCGCGACGAAGTCGAGCGTGCAGACACTGACATTCGACGGCAACGGGCTTCCGGTGATGCGATCGGGCTGGGTCGACCAATTGCTGCCGACCGCCAGCACGACCTCGACGTCGAGCCCGTCGACGGCATCGCAAAGCGTGTGAAAGTCGCGCCGCTCCAAGCCGACCGAACAGATCTTGCGGCGTGTCGGCGGGTCCGTTGCCACGGGCGCGAAGAAGCGCGTGTCGACCATGAACGGGGTCAGCACCACGCGGTCGGGCGCCACGCCCAGTTGCTCGATGGCGAACCGTCGCTGGGCTGACGCGTAAACGATCAATTTGTCCACATAACGGCCCAAACGGAACAGTCTCCATGGAGTGGTCTTCTTACGCACGGAAAGGACATGGACAATCATAAAATGCCTAGTGCCACGACGGCCAGCGACACGACACAGCGCGGCAAACGGCAGCCCGATCTGCTCGCCGTCGGTGACCACCACGTCGTAGGCCCGCCGTGATCGGAAGGTGGCCCAGGCGAGCAACGCCTTGGCTCCGCCGACGCGCTCGATGAGGTGTCCGAGTCGACCGCTGCGGCGGCGGGCGCCGGCGAAGTCGAGCAGTTCCGCCCCGAACTCGCTCGCCAATACGCGATAGTCCGGTCGCGGTCGCACACCGGCCGCGACCTGGGCCTCCACATCGTCGGGAATCACGCCCGACACGGTCAACAGGACGCGTGTGCTCATGTCCGCCCGCCGGCGACGTCGATCATCAGGTCCACGATCTCGGACGAGTTCTTGGCGGCGTCGTAGCTGTCGAGGACGAGGGCACGGGCCGCGTCGCCCAGTTTTTGGCGCCGTACCGGGTCGGCGATCAGCACGGACAGCGCATGCACCAGCGCCGCGACGTCGTCGGGGGGCACCATGAGGCCGGTCTTGCCGTCCTTGACGATCTCGGCGATCGCCCCGACGGCCGTCGAAACCACCGGCAGGCCGGCCGCACTGGCTTCCACCAACACCAATCCAAGGGCGTCGGCGCGAGTCGGAAGGCAGAAGATGTCACAACGGTGGTAGAGCGCCTTGAGTTCCGCGCTGTTCGGCGCCATGTCGCCGTACCGGTACACGCCCGGCCCTTCCG
This sequence comes from Acidimicrobiales bacterium, assembly GCA_039934635.1. GTDB lineage: Bacteria > Actinomycetota > Acidimicrobiia > Acidimicrobiales > WLNW01 > DATLFA01. The sequence continues at coordinate 47,228 of JBDTLT010000015.1, read as the reverse complement.
GCACCTCCGACTTGGTGACCAGGTGCAACTCGACGCCCTGGCGGTGCTCGGCGCGCAATTGTTCGAACGCGGTGAGCAAGATGTCGCCGCCCTTGCGGGCGAAGTCGGCACCCACGAAAAGGATCCGCGTCACATCGTCCGAACCGCGGGGCGGCGCACCGGAGGGGGGCGTTACCCAGCGATCACACCAGATGCCCGGCGGGATCACCTGGACCCGGTCCGGATCGACCCCGTACCCGGTGACGAGGCCGGCCTTCGCCCACGACGACCATGTGACGAGCCGTCGCGCCGAGCGGAAGCACCGTGCGTTCAGGGCGTGCTTTGCCCGTTCGACCTGCGCATTGCCGATGCCGTGGTTGTACGCAGCACCGAGTACGTCGTACTGCAACGGGGTCGCGTCGAGCGAGACCACGGTGGGGATGCGCCGCATCCAGCGGCCCAAGAGCACCGCGGGCACCTGAGTGTGGACGAACAGCGCATCCAGCGGATCGTCGTGATGCGCACGCCGCACGAGTTGCCGGGCCCGAATACCGGACCGGACAGTCCAGTTGGTCCCATAGCCGGGCACTCGCGCGGCCACGCCATCGACGCCGAATTCGACCGGGCACCACGTGGCCCGGATTGTCGGGTTCGACGAGATGGTCGATCGCAAGTTGTCCGCGTGTGTGACGTGGCCGAGGCTTTGCTCGAGCACGAAACCCACATGCGGCGGTCGGGCCGGCTCCATGACAGCTTCATCGGCAGCGCCTCGCCCCGGTGGAGGCGAAACGTCGACATAGCTCCGTATCCGGGCCGGTACCCTCACCGAGTGATCACCCTCGTGAACTCGAACGGTCTGCGGACCTTCGGGTATCTGGTCGCTGCAGCAGCGGCGATCGTCGCCGGCGTACGAGAACACCGGTCGCGCACCGTCGATTCGGCCGCGTGGCCCGCGTTCTGGTTCGTCGCCGGCGCGATCCTGCTGACAATGGCAGTCGCCCGCGGGAGCGACATCGGCGGATTCCTCGCCGACGCGGGCCGCCGGAGCGCCCGTTCCGGCGGTTGGTACAGCCGACGGCGGCGCTTCCAGGAAAACGTTGTCGCGGCGCTCGGCGCCGCGATGGTCATCGCGTTGGCCGTCGCCGCTCGATGGATGCCCGCGAGTCGCCGGCGCTATCTACCCGAAGCGTTCATAGTGCTCGCTCTGGCGGTCTTTGCCGGTGTGCGGCTGGTGTCGTTGCACCAAGTGGACGCGCTGCTCTACCGGCGACGCGTCGAGGGCGTGAAACTGGACGCCGTGATCGAGCTCGCCGGTCTGGGTGTCGCGATCGTCGTGCCGTTCTCGCATCGCTTGTGGTCGCGTGTCCTGGCTAGCGCGCGTTGATGAATGACGATGTCGTCCAGATTCGTGACTTGGCGTTGTCTTGCACGGCGGCGATGTATTCCTTCGCCGCCGGCGTATACCAGCGCCCGCTGAACCAGACTCCTACGCAACCCCAGGCGTCTCCGGCGGCGTACTGCTGGCCGCGATCGACGTCGTTCAACCACGCCTTGTCACCCTCGTAGCAGCTCCGCCAGTTCGCGTAGGCGAAGTCCAGGTTGTAGGCGGTCGACTTCTCGGCCTCGGGCCACGTCGGTAGGCCGGACGGAGGACCGCTGTATTGATACCGGACTTGGATGATGCCGACGCTTTCCGGGCATTGACCTTTCTTGCCGTCTGCGCCCAATGGGTGACCGGGTGGGCAAACCGTTGGGTCATCGCTGAAGTCACTCACGGTTCCCATTTTCCAATAGCTTTCCTTGGCCGCTTGGGCCCGCACGATGTCGACGTCGATTCCCCACTTGCACGCGGTCCACTGCAGGATCTCGTCGGTCGTCCCGGAATAGTCGCCGGTGACTCGATCGAGCCACTTCTCGGATATTCCCTTCTGGCGACCGCGCGTCTCGTTGAAGGTCGTGTTTGCCGGCCGGATCTCTTTCGTCCTGACCACGCGGCCCGCGCACTCGAGATCGGTCGGAAGCGCCGCGCCCGGCGGCAACGTCGCATTCGGGTCAGGCCGTGCGGCGGCACCATCGGACGGGGTGGTGGCGGCGGCGCCGAATGCCGATTGGCTGAGCGATGTCGGGGGGCTACCGGAACCGGTGGTCGCAACTTGCGCGTCCGATGGCGTGAGCGCGGTGGGCGCATTCGACGAGCCGCAGCCGACGAGTAGACAAAACACCATGGCCGCGCTGACATAACGCAATCGAATTTGCACGAAAGATAGTCTTACCGCATGAAAATGCGGGGCACAATGGGCCAAAGAAAGCTGTTTTGGGCCCGGACGCGATTCGTCACACGAGTGACGGCGTCGGTACCTCCACGCGGTACAGCTTCTGCGCGTTGCCCCACAGCAACTGGTGGCGCTGGTCGTCGGTGAGATGGGCCAGGCTGCTGGCGATCTTTTCGTCGACGTTCTCGAAGAGACACGTGGGATGGGGAAAGTCGGTCTCGAAGAGCACGTTGGTGATCGGGATACGACCGCCGACATCGCGCAGCGCAATCTCCTCGAACCAGAAGGTCGCGTAGACCTGGTCGACGAAATACTCGCTGGGCAGCTTCTCGAACTCGGGACGCGCCTTGAAGCCACCGCCCTCGAGGAACTGGTAGTCGAGCGCCTCGAAGGTGAACGGTATCCAACCGATGCCGGACTCGACCGAAACGACGCGCAGCTTGGGGAACCGAGGCAGCACACCGGACAGCAACAGGTCGCACACCTGCAGACCGTTCTTGTGGAAGAGATGCACCGACTGCAACGCGTACTCTTCGGTGAACCCTCGCTTCTCCACGCGCTTGTGGTTCCAGTTGAACTCGCCGCTACCGATGTGGAACGACACCACCATGCCGTGGTCGCACGCCGCGGACCAGAACGGGTCCCAATAGGACTCGCCCAGGAACGGGAACCCGAACACCTGCGGCTCGCCGGTGAAGTTGACGGCGCGAAAACCCTTGGCCGCGCAGCGCTCGATCTCGCGAACGCATTCGTCGACATCCCAGAACGGCGTCGCCATCGTCGGGATGAGGCGGCGTGAATCGACCGAGCACCAGTCGGCCTGGAAATCGTTGTAGGCGCGCACGCATTCGTACATGAGCTCACGATCGTTGAGCGTGAGGAACTTTTGTCCACCGAAACCCGCGACGTTGGGGTACAGCACCTCGGCCCACACCCCGCGCTCGTCCATCAACTTCAACCGCGCCGTGGAGTCGTACGCGGCGAGATGGATGTCGCTGTAGCCGGTCGGCATGTCGGGCATCGGCTTGTCCCAACCCGCGGGTGCGGTTGGCCCGACTGCGCCAAAGCGTTCGCCGTCGAGCAGCCAAATGTCCTTGCCGTCGATGCGTTCGACCCGCGGCACCCGGTCGGCGAACTTCTTGGCCACTCTCGATGTCCACACGTCAGCCGGCTCGGTCAGATGCGTGTCGACGTCGATGATGCGATAGTTCACAGTGATCCCCCAACAGTTCGTGCCACAGAGTTCAGGCGAAGTGCCGTCTTCATGGTAGGCACTCGGGTCGTGGCTTACTCGGACGAAGAACTTCGGCGTCGCGCGGCCGAGATCACCTGGTTCCACAGTATGGATCTCGGGCCCGGTCTGCGCACGAGTGGCATCTACGATCCGAGCCGCACGCTGCCGCGCCTTCACTTGCCGGACCGCCTCGACGGGCGCACTGTGCTCGATGTGGGGGCGTGGGACGGCTATTACTCCTTCGAGATGGAGCGGCGGGGCGCCGAGGTGCTCGCCACCGACGATTATTCGTGGGGTGGCGGTGGGTGGGGCACCAAAGCCGGCTTCGATCTGGCGCATACGACGCTGGCGTCACACGTACGGTCGCTGCAGATCGACCCCCGCGACCTCTCCCTCGATGCCATCGGTGGGCGCTTCGACATCGTGTTGATGCTCGGGGTGCTCTACCACTTGCGCGATCCCCTTCTTGTGCTCGAGCGCGTCGCTGCGGTCACCGCGGATCTGCTCGTTCTCGAGACCGAAGTCGCCATGCTGCTCACGAGGCGCCCGGCCGCGGAGTTCTTCCCCGGTACCGAGCTCAACGATGACCCGACCAACTGGTGGGCGCCGAACGTCGCCGCGATGACCGGCATGTTGCGCGCGGTTGGCTTTCGCCGCGTCGATGTCGTGTGGCGCCGTTCGTTGCCGCTGCGCGCGGCCAAGTGGGCCAAGCACCTACGCACGCCACCTCGGCAACCGCTGATGCGAGCGTTGACAACCGATCGCTTCGTCTTTCACGCCCACCGCTGACCCGTGAGCTCAACCGCGATGGCGTTCGAGGAAGTCGACGACGGCGTCGGTGAACGCGTCGTTGCGATCACCGGCCACCATGTGCCCCGCGCTCGACACATCGACGAACTCTGCAGTCGGAACATCGGAACGAAACGACTCGACACCCTCGACGGTCACCACGTCGCTCATCCGGCCGCGTACGAGCATCACCGGTACGCGCAATTGACGGCAGGCCACGCGCATGCGTTCTTGATCGGTGATCTCACTCGGCCCGTTGCCGTCCGGGCCCGTCGAAGTGAACCGAGGATCCCAATGCCACCGCCATCGTGAGTCGGCCCCGAGGCGCAGGTTCTTCTTCAGGCCTTCGAGGTCCGACGGCGGTGGGCGCAACGGGTTGTACGCGGCGATCGCGTCGCGCGCTTCTTCGAGTGTGGCAAAACCGTCGTGCAATCGATCGTTCATGAATTCTTGAATGCGATCGGTGCCTTCCTCGTTCAACATCGGAACGACGTCGACGAGCACGATGGCGCGCGTCGAGCCGGGTGCGATCTCGCCTTCGAGCAACATCGCTGTACAACCACCCAACGACGCTCCGACGACAGAGGGTTTCGCCGGAAGCGTGCGCGCGAATTCGGCGACGTCGAGCGCGAACGCGGTCAACGAATAGTCACCGGCGTCGTGCCAATCGCTCTCGCCATGGCCCCGCGCATCGAGCGTGATCGCGCACCACCCTCGGCGAACGAGCGCTGCTGCAGTGCCTCCCCAGGAGTGCCGCGTCTGCCCGCCTCCGTGCAAGAGCAGAACAGTTGGGCCCTCGGGATCGCCGCGCCGATCGCCGACGATCGTGATTCCTTGATGTCCGACGAAGGCCACGGGTTCGGTTTTGTGGCTAGCGGTCACCGTGGAACGATACCCGTCATGAGTTTGCCAAAAGGAATCGGCATCATCGACACGATGATGGGCACGCGTGCCGGCAAGGTCGCGAAGGAGCAGAACTACGCGCCGCTGCGACAAGGTCAACTGAAGGACGCCGATTCGCAGGCGATGAACTTCCCGGCACAGTACATGTTCAAAGATGTGCCGTGGTCCGACCAGGCGCGCGGCGCCCGCGGCCCGGTCGACGAGCCCTTGCAGGGCGCCGACCTCTTGTTGCCCGTCATGGACAAGTGGAGCATCGAGATCTCGATGGTCGGTGTATCGCCCACCAACGAGATCGCTCAGAACACGCTTTCTTCCCACCCGGATCGGTTCGTCGGCGCATTCGAGATCGATCCCAACAAGGGCATCGAGGGAATCCGTGAGATGGTCCACATGTATGAGAAGTGGGGCATCAAGGCCGTCACCGCATTCCCGTGCGGCTACTTCCCACAGGTGCCGATCAACGACAAGAAGATGTTTCCCTTCTACGCCAAGTGCTGCGAACTCGACATACCCATCTTCTGTTGCGCGGGCATCCCCGGGCCGCGCGTGCCGTTCAAACCGCAACACGTGGAGCTCATCGACGAGGTCATGTACGACTTCCCCGAACTCACCTTCGTCACGCGCCACGGGTGCGAGCCGTGGACCGCACTGGCGGTCAAGCTGATGCTCAAGTGGCCCGGGCTGCACTATTCGACTTCGGCGTTCGCCCCCAAGCACTACCCGAAGGACATCATCGATTACGCCAACACGCGGGGCGCCGACAAGATCATCTACGCCGGTTACTTCCCAATGGGCATGCACCTCGACCGCATCATGACCGACATGCAGTCGGTGCCGTTCAAGGACGAAGTGTGGCCCAAGTTCCTGCGCGAGAATGCCAAACGCGTGCTCAAGCTGACCTGAGGCTGAGTTCGAAAATGAGGAGACTCCGATGGCCATGACGATGCCGGGCCCAACCGAAGCCGTCCACCTCGGTGCCGACGACATTCCCTGGGTCGAGCTCGGCGACGGCAGCCTCATGCAGTTGCTCCAGGTGCGCATCCGCGAGGGCCTGTGGATCGTGCACACGCGATTCAACCCCGGCTACGAAGTGCAGACGCACAAACACACGGGGCCGGTGTGGGGCTACACCAACTCGGGCGCGTGGAAGTACAAGGAGTACGACTACGTCAACCGCGCCGGATCGTTTCTCTACGAGCCCGCCGGTTCGGTCCACACGTTGACGGTCCCGCCCGACACGCAGGGCGTCACCGACGTGTGGTTCCAGATCTACGGCGCCAACCTCAATCTCGACCCTGACGGCAACATCGAGCTCGTGACCGACGCCTCGACCGTGCTGCGCAGTTACATGAACCGCTGCGAAAAGCAGGGCCTGCCGCGCCCCAACGTGGTCGTCGACTGAAGCCCCCCGCTGGGGCTCACCGCTCGTCTCGGAGGCCGAAGCGCTCGCTGTAGAAACGCAACGCGTCGCGTCGTTCGGCGCGGTCGAGCGCGAAGTCTTCGAGGTGGTACTCGACCGAGCCCCACTTGCCGCGCGGGTGATCCACCATGAACTGGTCCATCGCGGACCGCACCTCGGCGGTGAGCGGCTGCCCACACCAGTCGTAGATACGAGCGACCGTCGCCACGTCGTCGGCCATGAAGTCGTCGAAGCGCACGTCGATGCTGCGGTCCGCAGGCAGCGTGTCGCGATCGCGCACGGCGGAGCGCAGGAAGTCCTCGATGATGCCCGCCCAGTAGTTGCCGAAACGCTCGAGGTCGACCCGCTCCTGCGACATGCGCGCGCTGTAGGCAACCATCGTGCAGAACGACGCGGTGATCGACACCGGGTCGCGGTGCGTGAGGATGAACCAACCATCGGGATACGTCTCGGTGAGACAGCTGAACTGCTCGAGGTGTTGCGGCGACTTGAGCACCCACCGTTGCGGTCCTCGTTGGTGCTGAAGCACCTGCAGGATCTTCTTGGTCCAGAGGTAAAACGGCGTCTGGTCGGTGGCCTTGTACCACTCGCGCCACGTTGGGATCGGCGCGAAACAGTCGAACAGCATCGTGGAGCCGGCGATGGCCAGAAGGTGGATCTCTTCGTGCACGTGGTCGGTGTACATGTCGTGCATGCGCCTCGTATACGGCAAGGCCGTGTTGAGGTTGGCGAGACCGGCTTCGGCGCGTTGCCAGCGAGGATCACTACGAATGTCGCGGTGCTCGACGCCTTGTTCGGCGAGGGGAGGCACGGGCTCGAGCGACTCCCACCATGGCAGCGAGCGCAGGTTCGCGTCGGCGGACATGAGGTTGTGGAGGTGGGTGGTGCCGGTGCGGGGTAGTCCACAGATGACGATGGGCGCGACGATCTCGACCTCTGCGGCGTCAGGATGCTTCTTCGAGTAGTCCACCACCAGCAGTCGGTTGATCAAGAACTGCCGAAGCTGATTCCACGATGACAGGCGGCCGAGTGGACCGAGACCCGCCTCGGTGTCGAGCGCGTGCAGCAACACGGTGTAGGGCTCGTGGTAGAGGTCGTCGCCGAAGTCGTCGAGCCCCGCTGCCTTGGACGCGATCTCCTCCAATGCGTCGAGCCGAAAGACGAGCGCATCGGCGGTATCTCGCATGGATTCGCGAAGGCCCACCACTTGATCGGGCAATCGGGGATCGCCCAGATCGTCGATACGGACGGTCGCCGGGCTCTCACTCATCGCGCCACCGTAGTGTCAGGCGGGCCGTCGATGCGCTAGGAAGTGGCCCGCCGGTGGAGCACCGACAGCAGAGCAGCGACAGCAGATCACTGCACGACGCAGCAAAGGGGACGCCATGGACTACCGCTCGCTCGGGAAATCTGGACTGCGGGTTTCGGTGGCCGGACTCGGCTGCAACAACTTCGGCATGCGCATCGACTACGACAAGACGGTCGAGGTCATCGACGCCGCGATCGACTCCGGCATCAACTTCCTCGACACCGCCCGCATGTACGGCGGCGGCAAGAGCGAGGAGTTCATGGGCAAGGCGCTCAAGGGCAAGCGCGATCAGGTCATCCTCGCGACGAAGTTCGGCGGCCCGACCAAGCCAAACGACGCCACAGGCTCACGCGCGCATCTGATGCGGTCCATCGAGACCAGCCTGCGGGCGCTCGACACGGACTACATCGACCTGTTGCAACTGCATTATCCCGACCCCAATACGCCCATCGACGAAACGCTCTCGGCGCTGACCGACCTGGTGCGTCAGGGCAAGGTTCGTTACATCGGCTGTTCCAACTTCACCGGTTACATGGTCGCCGATGCGCACTGGGTCGCGAAGACGCGCGGACTCGAGCCCTTCGTGTCGGTGCAAAACGAGTGGTCGTTGTTGAACCGCGCAATGGAGGTCGAGGTCACCGCGGCGTGTGCCAAGTTCGGCGCCGGCGTGCTGCCGTTCTTCCCACTCGCTTCGGGCGTCTTGACCGGCAAGGTACGACGCGGGCAAACGCCGCCCGAGGGCTCACGCCTCAACGCGTCATACTTCCAGTCGGCCCTCAACGAAGAAAACTTCGACAAGCTCGATCGGCTCGAAGCGTGGGGCGCGGACCGCGGTCGCTCGCTCACCGAGATCGCGCTGTCCTGGCTGGCATCGCAGCCCGTGGTGTCGTCGGTCATCGCCGGGGCCACGTCCGCCGAGCAGGTCAAGACCAACGCGTCGCTCACCAAGACCGATCTCACTCCCACCGAGATCGAGGAGATCGGCGAGATCGTCGGCAAGTAGCCGAGCCGCCGGCGAGCAAAGACCATGGCGATCGTCGTTCTTGTACACGGCGGCGGGCACGGCGGCTGGTGTTGGCGCGCGTGTGCCAACGAGTTGCGCGACCGCGGTCACGAGGTCTACGCACCGACGCTCACCGGCTTTGGTGAGCGCGCCCATCTCCCCGCGCCAGAGTTCGAAACCTTCGTCACCGACATCGCCAACGTCATCGCGTTCGAGGGTCTCACCGACATCGTGTTGGTCGGCCACAGCATGGGCGGCGTCGTCATCCCGCGGGTCGCCGAGGCGATCCCCGACCGCATGCGCCGCCTCGTGTGGCTGGCCGCGGTCGTCGCCAACGACGGCGAATCGCTCATCCAGGCCACGCCCCAGAGCGAGTGGATTGCACGCGCAGTCACGATCGGTCCAGACGGCACCGCTCACACCGATCCGGAATTGATACTCGACGCCAACCTCCACGACGGTACGCCTGCGCAACGAAGGTTCGTGAGTGATCGGCACCTTCCCTACCCGCCGCACGCGCTCGTCGAACCAGGACGGTTGAGTGCATTCCTCGCACTCGGCATCCCGACCGGTTACATCATCGCCACCGCCGACCGCACCATCGAGCCTGCGGTATGCGAGAAGTTCGCGGCACGGCTGCCGCAGTGCACGCGGGGGTTCGTCGACGCCGGGCACGACTGCATGGTCAGTCGTCCACGCGAGACTGCCGACGCGCTCGAGGCCATGTTCTAGTGCTCGTCCGCAAGACCGTGGCACGAACGCAGCTGCAGGCGCGCCGGATACCCCGTCTGCCGGCGTTCGTCTTCATTGCTGCGGTCTTCGCGCTGATGCCGCTCGCGCTGCTCGGGCAACGCACTTACGTGGCCGTCGACATGAAGCTCTACGGTTCGCCGGCGCGCGATGTCGCCCACTTGACCGAACCCGCCAATGGCGTGCAGTCCGACGTCCAAGAGTTTCAGGGATGGGTCGCTTCCTTCTGGCGCGACCTGCGCCACGGCACCTATCAGAAGTGGAGCCCGTACAACTCGGGCGGCGTGCCGACCGGTACCACACCAATTTTTGGCGCACATTCGCCGACGAATCTGCCCTACCTCGTGCTGCCGGCGTGGTACGCGGCGACGTTGCGCGCCGCGCTGTACCTCCTTACCGCACAAGTCGGCTGCTATTTGCTGGCGCGCCGTTTGGGTATCAGCCAGCGAGCTGCCACCGCTGCCGGTGTTGCCTACGGCTTTTGTGGAGCCAACATGGTGTTCCTGCACCGCGTCGGCGCCGCAGTCGTCGCACCGCTCGTCCTGTGGGCGGGGCATCGACTTTTCACTTCGCCGACCGCGCGGCATTCCATCGCTCTCGCGTTCACTCTTGCGTGGTCGTGGTACGAAGGTTTCCCCGCGGCATTCGTCTTCAATTTGTACGCGGTAATCGCGGTGTATCTATGGCTGACCGGCGACGAGGTCGTGCGGGCGAACGATCGCCGCGCCGCGCTACGTGCCCAAGTGCCGAGAGGCATCGCATTGGCGTCGTCGGTCGTATTGGCCGCGGGGCTCAGTGGGCTGACGTTGTTCGGCACAATCGAACAGGTTCGAGCTCGCGGCTATCTCGACCTCGGTGGACGGCAGTACAACGACCACTCGCGATTGGCCAACACCGCGCTGTACGGGATGATCGACCTCAGCGCCATCGGCGACTGGAAAGGTCAGTTGCTCAACATCGTCAACAGCTTCGAGGGCATCAACCTCGTCGGCTCGATCGCGTTGATCGGTGCGGCCATCGGGCTCGTACAGGCCGCGCGTGGGCGGCTGCGGATCTCGCGGCAACTCGACCGTCTGTGGCCACTGTTGAGCGTGGCGGTCGCGGTGCTCATCACGTTGTACTACCTCGGCACGCCGCTGCTGACGGCGGTGTACCACGTACCCGGCCTGTCGAACAATCTCTTCCACCGGTCGCGCTATCTCTGCACGCTGTTCATCGTGCTCATCGGCGCCGCTGCGCTCGATGCCGCGTGGACTCCGTCGGCCGATCGTGTCGTACCGTCCAAGCTTGCGCGCGTCACGAGTGGGCTGGCCGCAACATTTCTTTTCGTCATCACGGTTCGATTCACACCAGATTTCATCGACATCGTTCGTGCGCTCAACCACAAGCGGGCGGTCGTCAAGGGCATGGGCACGGCGCTGCTGTTCGCTGCGGCCGCGTTGGTCGTCGTGCGCTCAGGACGTGACCGACTACGCACGGGTCATGCGGTCGCGCTGTCGGCGTTGCTCTTCGTGCAGCTCGCAGTTCCCTTGCGCGACTACAACCCTCAGGCTTCGCCATCGTTGTTCAACCCCACCACGACGCTGCACGACATCGTGCGTCAACAAGCCGGCGACCGGTACCGCTTCCTCGCACCCGGACTGTTCACGCTGTACGCCAACGACGCAATGGAGCAAAAGCTCTTCGACGCTCGGGGCCAAGCCCTGCAGGACCCCGATTACATCAGGCTGATGGAGCGGGCGGCACCAACCGCCGGGCGCGACCCGTTTCACGTGCTCGCGTACGCCAGCGAGTTCGACTATGCGTCGACTGTTCTCGATCACCTCGCGGTGAAGCTCGTGGTGCTCAGCACGAACGACACACCGTTCGGTCGCGAGCTCGATCCGGCGCCGTGGACGAACGGTGTGCTCCGTGCCCCCGACCGCGTCGCCGGCGTGTGGATCACCCCCAGCTACAGCTCGCCGTGTTCCAAGGGATTCGTCACCGTTCGCCTCGAAAGCGCGGACGGCCAGTTGATCGACGAGTCGCAGCGGCCCGTTGCCGACGTGGTGGGCAACCGCATTTCGTTCGCGCTTGCCGGAACCGCGGTGCACGAAGGCGACTCCGTGCGATTGAAGATCGACGGCCCGTCCGGTTGCACGATCGAAGTAGCACCCTCACTGAACTGGATCGTCGAGGAGGCTGGCTCCCCCGTGCACATCGCCTTCACCGACAAGGGATGGGTGTATGAACGCAGCAGCGCGCTCGAGCTCGTCAGTGCGCACACGGCGTGGGCGTCGTATCCGACGCGTGAAGGTGCCGTCGCCGGCCTCGCCGATCACGGGGGCGAGGTCACCGTCGTCGGTGACCGCTCCGTCAGCGGTACCGGCACGGCGGTGGTGGATTCATTCTCGTTGACTACGAATCGTGCCCGGGCAACGGTGCACTCGGATGTCCAAGCACTGATCTTGTTCTCGATGAATGACGATCCCGGCTGGGAGGCACACGTCGACGGGCGCGCGGTCCCTATCGTGATCGCCGACGGTGCCCTCTCGGCCGTCGAGGTCGGGCCGGGCAGTCACCGCATCGAGTTGGACTATCGACCGGGGTCATTTCGCGCCGGCGTTGCCGTCACATTCTTGACAGTGGCCGGGCTTCTCGTGTTCTTGTGGCGAGATCGGCGCGGGCGGCGCGCTCACCTTCGGTCATCATGAAGCAGGGCTACGATTGCTTCCGTGGCCTCTGACGACTCGCTCATCAAAGCGCACGGGCGATTGTCGGTCGTCATACCGTGCTACAACGAAAACAAGACGATCTTGGCCGTCGCACAACGGGTACTCGACCAACCATTCACCGGTGAGGTGATCATCGTCGACGACGGTTCGTCCGACGGCACCCTCGATCTCGCCAAGTCGATCGCCGACCCACGCGTGCGCGTCTTCCCGCAGCCCTTCAACATGGGCAAAGGCGCGGCGCTGCGGCGCGGCTTTCAAGAGGCGACCCTCGACTATGTGATCGTGCAGGACGCGGATCTCGAATACGACCCGCGTGAATACGGTCGCTTGTTGGGCCCCCTCGTCGAGGACAAGGCCGACGTCGTCTACGGCTCACGCTTCACTTCGGCAGATGCGCGCCGCGTCCTGTACTTCTGGCACAGCGTCGGCAACCGCGCGTTGACCACCGCGTCCAATGCACTCACCAATCTCAACCTCACCGACATGGAGACCTGCTACAAGGTGTTTCGTCGTGAGGTGATCCAGAGCATCGAGATCGAAGAAGACCGCTTCGGCTTCGAGCCCGAGATCACCGCGAAGCTCGCCCGGCACGGCTTTCGCATCTACGAGGTCGGCATTTCCTATTCGGGCCGCACCTACGCCGACGGCAAGAAGATCGGATGGCGCGACGGCGTGCGGGCCATGTACTGCATGGTGCGCTACTCCAAGCTGTGGCCGCGGCGTCAAATTCCCGGCGCCGAATCGGTGCTCGAATTCGATGCGGCCGATCTCGAGTTGACCGACGTACTCAACGACCTCGACGCCGCCACGGGCAACTACGCCGACTGGATCGTCGACTTGATGCGGCCGCACCTGGGCTCGCGTGTACTCGAGATCGGTGCCGGGCACGGCACCATCACCGAACGACTGGCTGATGGCCAGCGCCACGTCACGGCGTCGGATCTTTCGCCGCGCTGCGTCGACGTGTTGCACGAACGGTTCGCGGCGCGCGCCGATATCGACATCGTCAAAGGCGATGCTCGCGCCGCGGCTGAGGACCGTCACGTCGACACCGCGGTGCTCGTCAACGTGCTCGAGCACATTCCCGACGACGTGCAAGCGCTGCGCGATCTCTACGACGCGCTCGAACCCGGTGGCACCGTCGTCGTGTTCGCCCCCGCGCTGCCCGCCCTCTACGGCGCCTTCGACCGCCGCATCGGTCACTGCCGGCGCTATCGACGTTCGACCCTGGCTACGGCATTGTCACGCGCCGGCTTCGACGTGCCCGCGGCGCACTATGTCAACGCGCCGGGCACGTTCGCCTGGTGGCTCATCGTGCGCCAATTCGGGGGAACCCCGACGCAAGGTGGGCTCGCGGCGATCTACGACCGAGCGGTCGTGCCCTGGGCGCGCCGCGTCGAATCGATCGCCCCGCCTCGCTTCGGTCAGTCGATCTTTGCCGTAGGGCGCAAGCCCGCCGCCTAGAGCCGGCGCAATCAGTAGGCGACGCCGGCCTCTCGAAGGGCCTTGACCTTTGCCGCGTCGTAACCGAGCGTCTTGGTCAACACCTCATCGGTGTGCTGGCCTGCATTCGGCGCTTTGCTCGGGTAGGGCAAATCGCCGCCGTCGACCTTGACGGGATACGGCAACATGTCGACGTCGAGAACCTCTTTCGGGATCCATGGCAGGCGCTGTTGGAACTGTGGGTCGTCCACGATGTTGTCGGGCGTGTTGACCGGCGCGATCGGCGTGTTGTGCGTGTTGCCGAACTCGATCCACTCGGCCGCGGTCTTGCTCTTGAAGATGTCGTTCAAGATCTGGTGCAGTTCCTTGTTGCCGCGCGCGTGATCGCCGTACTTCGAACCCGGCCACTTCTCGAAGAGATCGGTGCGGCCGATGCCTTCACAGAAGTTCTTCCAGAACGCTTGCTCGGATGCCATGAACAACACGTGGCGCCCGTCTTTGGTCGGATGCACTTGATAGCGCACGCCTTCTTTCATGCCCGCGGTGCCGGGGGCGCGCCGTTCGTAGTTGTCGGCTTTGTTGCCGTAGACCTCTTCGATAGGACGGCGGTAGGACTGATACGACTCGATGCGATACCAATCGAAGAAGGCCGCGGCGTCGCTCTGCGCGATCTCGAGATAGCAACCCTTGCCACTCGCGCGGGCTTCGAGCACTGCGGCCAAGATGGCCAGCGCGCCATAGACCGGGCCGGCGTGGATGCCGATGCTGGCGTGCTCGTCCATCACGTCGAAACCCCACTCGTCCTTGACGAGCGGCACCTGCCCGGCCCACGTGTCGTACGCGATGCCGTGGCTCGGCATGTCGCGGTAGGGCCCAGTCGCGCCATAGCCCGAGATCGTGCAAAACACGATGCGCGGATTGACCTCTTGCATCTTTTCGAAGGGCATGCCGCGCTTGGCGAGCGCACCGGGGCGCATCGCCTCGATGACGACGTCGGCGTCTTTGACGAGATCGAGATAGACCTCGACGCCTTCGGGTTTGCGCAGATCGAGCGCGATCGACTTCTTGCCCCGGTTGACGTGCAGCGACAGCAGCGAGTTCTCGCCCGAGCCGTCGCTGGCCTTGACGATGGGCCAGGTCATCTGCCGGCCGTAGTCGCCCTGGGGCGGCTCGACCTTGATCACGTCGGCGCCGAGATCGGCCAGCAAGCTCCCCAGCTCGGCCGGGCCCAGCATCGAGCTCTCGATGACCCGCACGCTCTGCAACAATCCATGGCCCGCCATTGCGCTCTCCCCCGTCGATCCGTTTGCGCGGGCGACGCTATCGGAACCGACCAACTCTGTTCCCACCCAGATCTGTTGGCGTTTTACTGGTCTCGACACGAGTAAAACGCCAACAGAACGCCCAAAAACGGGGGGTCGGCGGCATCAAAGCTCCGGCAGGAGTGACGAGCGCCACAGATCGCAGGTTGACGATCGGGGGCCCGCACGGCAGAATTCCGACTTAGCCGATCGGATTTAACGGGTATTCATCCGGGCGACCGTTGGCCAGGTGACAGGTAGACGCTTTCATGACCATTCAGGCACACCTCGAACTCGACGATATCGCCCGCCAGATGGAGTCCTGGACGGCCGAGCGCGTCGTCGAATGGGCCGTCGAGACCTTCGGGTCGCGGCTGTCGATCGCGGCGTCGATGGCCGACACCGTCCTCGTGCACATGGCGACCAAGATCGACCCCGACGTCGAAGTGGTCTTCCTCGATACCGGCTTCCACTTCTCCGAGACCCTCGTGACATTGCGCCGAGCGCAGTCGCGCTATCGCCTCAACCTGCGCGTCGAGCGCCCGGCGCCCAACGCGCCCGACCTCTTCGAGGTGGGCACCGAAGGTTGCTGCGCCGCCCGCAAGGTCGCACTGCTCGATCGTGCACTGACCGACAAAGACGCATGGATGACCGGTGTGCGCCGCAGTGAGGCGTCGACTCGCTCCGCCGCGCCAATCGTCTCGCGCGACAAGCGCGGCCTCGTCAAGGTGTGCCCGCTCGCGACGTGGACCGACGACGACGTCCAACGCTACGTCGTCGAAAACGACGTGATCGTGAACCCGCTTCAGAACGAGGGCTATCCGTCGATCGGCTGCTGGCCGTGCACCGAACCCGTCCTCGACGGTGAAGACGCGCGCGCCGGACGCTGGCGGGGCACCGGCAAGACCGAGTGCGGTCTGCATTTCTCATGAGTGTCGAGGCGTACCCGCAGTACCCCGTCAACTTGCGACTCACCGGCGTCCAGTGCCTCGTCGTCGGCGGCGGCGAGGTTGCGGCGCGCAAAGCGCGCGGTCTACTCGAATGCGGCGCCTATGTCACCGTCGTCGCACCGACGATCGTCGACGAGTTGCGCCGCGACGCCCGCGTCCGCTGGCACGAGCGCGAGTACCGCCGAGGCGAGGTCGCGTCGTACCGCGTCGCCATCACCGCCACCGGACGCCCCGATGTCGACGGCCAGGTCTACGAAGATGCGAAGGCCACCGGCATCCCGATCAACGCCGCCGACGACCCGGCGCACTGCACGTTCACGTTGCCCGCGGTGCTCCGCCGCGGCGACCTTCAGATCGCAATCTCCACCAACGGGCGCAGCCCGGCGTTCGCCACGTGGCTCAAGAAGACACTGGCCACGCAGATCACCGCCGACGCCCTCGACACGTTCGACTTGGTCGGCGAGGTGCGGCGTGAACTCCGGCGAGCCGGACGGCCCACCGAACACCCCGGTTGGCAGCAGGCGTTCGACGATGGTCTCGTCGATCTCGTGGCGAAAGGCGAACTCGACGAGGCGCGTGCGCTGTTGTTGCACCACCTCGACGCCACCGACCTGCCCGCGGCCGACACGCTCCACCGCGACCTCCTCGTCGACGTGAGTGGCGACGACGTCGCTCCTCTCGAGGCGAACGTCTCGTGACCGTTCACCTCGTCGGCGCCGGCCCCGGCGACCCCGGATTGTTGACGGTCCGCGCCGCGGAACTGCTCAGAGGCTGCGATGTGGTCGTCCACGACCGGCTCGTGTCCGACGAGATCCTCGCGATGGTCCCGCTGTGGGCCGAGCGCATCGATGTCGGCAAGCGACTCGGCGCGGGCGTCAAGCAAGACACGATCAACGAGATCCTGATCGATCGCGGCAGCCGCTACGACTGCGTGGTGCGCCTCAAAGGGGGCGATCCGCACGTGTTCGGACGCGCCGCCGAAGAGTTGCTGGCGTTGCGCGACGCGGGCATCGCGACCGAAGTCGTCCCCGGAGTGTCGTCTGCCATCGCGGCGCCCGCCGCCGCCGGTATCCCACTCACCACGCGGCTCGCGTCGAGCGGATTCACGGTGATCACTGCGCACCAAGATCCGGCCAACGACCGCACGCTCAACTGGGATGCGCTCGCCACGCTCGGCACCACCCTCGTCATCCTCATGGGTGCCGCACGAGCCGGCGCGATCCGCGATCGGCTCATCGCCGGCGGGATGCCCGGCTCAACCCCCGTCGCCGTCATCACCCACGCCACGCAGCCCAATCAGACCGAGACCCGCGCCACGCTGGCCGAGCTCGGTAACCAGCCGGTCGAGAGCCCCGCAACGATCGTGGTCGGCGATGTAGCAGCCCTCGACCTGCGTAGCATCGTCGTCCCGATCACGACACCCGAGGTGGTACCGCGATGAACCCAGTGCTCGAGATCCTCAAGACCCGCGAACGCCTGCCGCTTTCCGCGCCGCCTGCCGGTGGTCCCATCCACCCCGACATCCAGGCCGACATCGCCAAATTCGAAGTCATGTTGGCCAAGCTCAAAGCGGGCGAGGTCGAAGAAGACGTCTTCCGCGTATTCCGGCTCAACAACGGCATCTACGGACAACGTCAGGGCGGCACCGCGCAAATGGTGCGGCTCAAGATTCCCTACGGCTCGGTCACGCCCGAGCAGCTCGAGATGATGGCCTACGTCGCCGATGCCTATTCACGCGGCTGGGGCCACATCACCACGCGACAGAACATCCAGTTCCACTTCGTCGAGCTCGACACGGTGCCCGAAGTGCTCCGCCTCTTCGGCTCGGTCGGCATGACCACTCGCGAAGCCTGCGGCGACACCGTTCGCAACGTGCAGGGTTGCCATCTTGCCGGCGCCTGCCCGTTCGAACAGCTCGACATCACGCAGTGGGCCGAAGCTGCCTACCGACACTTCGTGCGCAACCCGTTGTCGCAGCGCCTGCCGCGCAAGTTCAAGATCAACTTCTCGGGTTGCGACACCGACTGCGGACAAGCGATGTTCAACGACGCCGGTGTCATCGCCACGGCACGCACGTTGCCCGACGGCACGATCGAGCGCGGGTTCCGCGTGTTCATCGCCGGCGGTCTCGGCGCCAACCCGCATCCCGCGCTGGCCATCGAAGAGTTCACGTCACGCGAAGACCTCATGCCGACGCTCGAAGCGATCCTGCGGGTGTTCGATCAAACCGGCAACCGCGACAACAAGCTGCGCGCCCGCATGAAGTGGGTCGTCGACACCCTCGGGTTCGAAGAAGTGCAACGACGCGTGCTCAAGATTCGCCACACCCTGCCCGCGTCGTCGTCATGGCCCGGTGGCATTCCCGACGAGGTGCAGCGTTTCGGCGACGCACCAGCGGGTCGCGCCGACGGCATCACCCCGACGCCGATGGGCCACGGGTTCGCCGCGATGGCCCCCAACGAGGTCCCGGTCACGCTCATCCGCAAGAGCGATCGCGAGCGCTGGCTCGACGCCAACGTCGTGCGCGGCACGGCCAACAAGACGGTGTCCGCCTACGCGTGGGCCGAGCTCGGCGACATCACCTCCGACCAATTCCGTGCGCTGGCCGCCATCCAGCGCGAGTTGAACGCCACGGTGCGACTGAGCAATCGCCAGAACCTCGTGTTCCGTGATCTCGACGAGTCGCAACTGCCCACGCTCTACGAGCGCCTCGCGGAGATCGGCATGGCACAGCCGGGTGCCGAGCTCGTGCGCGACGTCGTGTCGTGCCCCGGCGCCGACACCTGCAACCTCGCCGTCACGCAATCACGCGGTCTGGCCAAGGCCATCGGCGAAGCACTCGAGGCCGAAGGTCTCGCCGACGTCGGTGGCTTGCGCATCAACATCTCGGGCTGCACCAACTCGTGCGGCCAGCACCACACCTCCGACATCGGCTTCTTCGGCGCCGAGCGCCGGGCGCACAACACGAAGGCTCCCGGCTATCAGATGTTGTTGGGCGGCTACGTGGGTCAAGCACAGATCCACTTCGGCGAAAAGGCATTGCGCCTCCCGGCGAAGAACGCCCCCGAGGCCGCCGTGCGAGTGGTGCGCCGCTTCGTCGGCGAGCGCGCCGCGGGCGAGAACTTCCGGGCATGGATGGATCGGGTCGGCGGCGCCCGCGCCATCGGGCTCGACCTGAAAGAGCTCGACAACTTCCCCACACCCGAAGACGGCCCCGAGTACTACGTCGACTACGACGAGACCGGCCCCTACGAAGCCATCATCGGCGAAAGTGAATGTGCGGTCTGAGCTGACCTCGGCCTTCGCCGCGATCGACGCGGCCAACGCCGCCGATCCCAACATCATCGAGTGGCGCGAAGAGCGGTGGCCGCGCGCGCAACTGCAGGGCCTGCTGGCCACCGAATGGCTGGCGCTGCTCGATCCGAACGCCGGCGACGCGGTGATCCTTGCGGCCCGCGCGCATCACGTGCGGCGCTGGGCGATCGCGCGAGCCAGCTATCCCGACGGTCGCGTCGGCTATCTGAGGTGGCGCCGCGCCCTCAAGGAAGTACACGCCGAGGTCGTCGCCGAGATCTTGCCTCCGACCGGGATCTCGTCCGCAACCGTCGCGCGCGTGCAGGCGCTCGTACGCAAAGAGGGCCTCGGCCATGATCCGGATACGCAGTTGGTCGAAGACGCGATCTGTCTCACCTTCATCGAGACCCAGTTCGAAGAACTCGCGGCGCGCCTCGACCACGAACGGCTGGTGACCGCCGTGCAAAAAACGGTGGAGAAGATGAGCGAGAACGCGGTGGCCCTCGTCGCCCGGACCCGCATCTCTGCCGCGGCGCGGGCCGCACTCGACGACGCTCTGCGCTGACCCGATATCGTCGTTGTCGGCACGCAACAGAGAGAGGCATTTCGATGGCGGGATCGATCATCGTCAACGGCGCACGGACGCCGATCGGCAAGTTGGCGGGCAGCCTCGCGGGGTTCAGCGCGACCGACCTCGGTGGTCTCGCGATCGCGGGTGCGCTCGCCCGCGCCGGTATCGAGGGCAATCAGGTCGACTACGTCTACATGGGCCAGGTCTTGGTCGGTGGCGCGGGCCAGGCACCGGCACGCCAAGCGGCGTTCAAGGGCGGCGTACCCATGACCACGCCGTCGGCCCTCATCAACAAAGTGTGCCTCTCGGGTATCAACGCCATCTATCTTGCGGACCAGATGATCGCGAGCGGCGAAGCCGACATCGTCGTGGCCGGCGGTATGGAGTCGATGACCAACGCGCCCTACCTGTTGTTGAAGGCGCGCGGCGGCTACCGCTTCGGTGACGACACAATTCACGATTCGATGATTCACGACGGGTTGTTCTGCGCGTTCGAGCACTGCGCGATGGGCGAAGGCACCGAACGGTATGCCGCTTCCGCCGGTATCGAACGTGGCCCCCAGGACGAACTCGCGGCCGCGTCGCACGAACGTGCCGCACGTGCGCAGAAAGACGGCTTGTTCGACGACGAGGTGGTTGCCGTGGCGGTGCCGCAACGGCGCGGCGATCCGATCATGTTCTCGGTCGACGAAGGGGTGCGGGCGAACACGACAGCCGAAAGCCTTGCGAGCCTCGCGCCGGCGTTCGTCAAGTCCGGCAACATCACCGCGGGCAACTCGTCGCAGATCTC
This sequence comes from Acidimicrobiales bacterium, assembly GCA_039934635.1. Classification (GTDB taxonomy): domain Bacteria; phylum Actinomycetota; class Acidimicrobiia; order Acidimicrobiales; family WLNW01; genus DATLFA01. The sequence goes on along the minus strand of JBDTLT010000015.1, from coordinate 26,505 downwards.
CGACGGTGCCGCCGCGGTCGTCGTGGCGTCGAAGGCGGCGGTCGAACGACTCGGCCTCGAACCACTCGCAGAGGTGCTCGGCTACGGACAGGTTGCGGGCCCCGATCCATCGCTGTTGACCCAACCCTCGCGGGCGATCGCGCTCGCCGCCGCCAAGGCGGGCAAGGCCGTGCGTGACATCGATCTGTTCGAGATCAACGAAGCCTTCGCCGCAGTGGGGGTGGCCTCGATGCACGATCTCGGCATCACCGTCGACGTGTGCAACGTCAACGGCGGCGCAATCGCGTTGGGTCACCCGATCGGCATGTCGGGCACCCGCATCGCGTTGACGCTCGCGCTCGAACTGCGCCGGCGCGGCGGTGGCCTCGGCGCCGCGGCACTCTGTGGTGGTGGCGGCCAAGGCGACGCACTGTTGCTGCGCAGCCTCTAGGGCATCCGGCCCAAACGGGGTCCCTGGTGGGCAATACCCACTCAAGCCGCCAGTACCACAGCCGAAACCACTAAGGCCGTGATGGACATCCGAACTCCGCTACCGGCGCCCGTCTACCCGACGCCGCCGCCATCCGCCCCCAACACTTGGGACGCGAGTCGCAATCGGCGCGATTTCGGTTTTGCGGCGGCGGCCGTGGTGGCGATCGTGGCGATCGTCGCCGCGTGTATCGCGATGGCTGCTGGTCACGAACCGCTCGGCCCCTCCGAATGGGATTCGCGTGTCGTGTCACTCGTGTCATTCGTCGAAGAGGAACGCGGCCACTCGTTCGCGCATCCCGTCTACGTCGAGTTCCTGACGGCCGAGGACTATCGGGCCCAGTCCATCGACGGCGCGCCGGCCACCGCCGCTGATCGCGAGTACTACGACGTGCAAGCGCGGACATTCCGTGCATTGGGATTGATCGGGGGTGACGTCGACCTGGCTGCCGAGCAAGACGAGATCCGCGACAGCGGCACCCTCGCGTACTACTCCCCCGACCATCGCACGATTTATGTACGAGGTGTCGAAGTGACGCCCAGCCTGCGCGTGACATTGGTGCACGAGTTGACGCACGCGCTGCAGCATCAGGTGTTCAATTTCGACCTCTCGCACGCGCAGAGCAGTGGTGAGGCCTTCGCACTTCGTGCCTTGGCCGAAGGCGACGCCATCCGCGTCGAAAACGCGTACTACGACACGCTCACCGCCGACGAGCAACAAAAGATCGCCGATCAGTCCGAGATCGATGTGAGCTCGAGCAAAGCCCTCAACAGTGACAGCGCGCCGGTATTGCTGGCGTTGTTCCGGGCGCCGTATGACCTCGGTGTTCCGTTCGTGCGCCTGTTGGCCTCGATCGATGACGAACTCGACTACGCGTACGAGTATCCCCCTCAGTCAGAGGAGAACATCTTCGACCCGGCGACGTTCCTCACGGACGATTTCCCGGAGTACGTGATCCCCGCGAAGGCGCCCGCGGGGGCCAAGTATGTGCGGGCGATGGGTAGCGAAGTCGGCGTGGTGATGTGGTACTTGTTGATCGCCACCCATCTCGACCAGAGACAGGCCCTGACCGCAGTCGAGGGGTGGGGCGGCGACGCGATGACGGTCTACGAACAAGACGACCAACTGTGCACCGCGATGATATTTCGCGGTGAGACCCAGCGCGACTCCGACGAGATGTACACCGCGCTGTCACGAGTCGGCACCTCGCTCCTTCTCGACCACAAACCCAAGGTCTCGATCGATGCTCGCGACGTGCTGCTGACGCTGTGCGATCCAGGCCCCACTGCGAAGGCACCGACCGTGGACGCGATGTCGATCTTCACGCGGCCGACGGTGCGTTCGCTGCTGCTCGGCCTCGCGCTCGAGGACCCCGATGTGTCATACGAGCGAGCCGACTGCGCCGTCGACAAGACCGTCGACCTCCTCGACGACGCTCGCATGAAGCAACTGCTCGAGGCAACGTCCCGGGAAGATTCCGCCGTACGAGAGGTCCTCTCCTACCTCGAAACGGCAATCGCCGGCTGCCGCTGACAGTCACCGGCGCGACGCCCTATCGTGGGCCGGGCGCGAAGTCACACCGACGACGGGCGAACCGAGGGGGAACGGCTATGGCTGATCACGATCTGGTCATTCGTGGGGGCGTTGTCGTCGACGGCACCGGGGCCGCGCCGCGCCCGGCCGACGTGGCGATCGACAACGATCGCATCACTGCGGTCGGCACCGTCACCGGTCGCGGTCGTGAAGAGATCGACGCCACCGGCATGCTGGTGACACCCGGCTTCGTCGACATCCACACTCACTATGACGGCCAGGTCACATGGGACAGCTACCTCACGCCATCGTGCTGGCAGGGCGTCACCACCGCAGTGATGGGCAACTGCGGTGTCGGCTTCGCGCCGGTGCGTCCCGACAAGCACGAGTGGCTGATCGCGCTGATGGAAGGCGTCGAGGACATTCCCGGCACTGCGCTGCACGAGGGCATCAAGTGGAATTGGGAGAGCTTCCCCGAGTACCTCGACGCAGTCGCCGGGCATCCCCATGCCATCGATGTCGCGGGCCAGATCCCACACGCTGCATTGCGCGGCTACGTGATGGGTGACCGAGGAGCAGATCATGAAGAGGTCCCCACGGCCGACGAGATCGCGGAGATGGGGCGGCTCGCCGCCGAGGCCATCCGCGGCGGCGCACTCGGGTTCACAACCTCGCGCAGCGTCAACCACAAAGACCGCGACGGCAACCTGACGCCGAGCCTCACCGCAACGGCCGACGAATTGCTCGGCATCGCGCGTGCCATCGGCGAGACCAACGAGGGCGTGTTCGAGATCATCACCGATTTCGCCGACTTCGACTCCGAGTTTGCACTGCTGCGAGCCATGTCCGAAGAGAGCGGTCGACCGATGTCGATCACGACGTTGCAACTCGGGCTCCACCCACCAGGACACTGGAGCCGGTTGCTGAAGGCCATCGAGCAGGCAAACCACGAAGGGGTCGCGCTGCGCGGTCAAGTCGCGGCGCGCCCCGTCGGTTTGATCATGAGCCTCGACGGCCGCGTCCATCCGTTGCTGGCCGCGCCCAGTTACCAAGCCATGCTGCAACTTCCGTTCGCAGAACGAGTTGCGCAATTGCGCCAGCCCGACGTTCGCCAGGCGATCATCGACGAGATGACGGCGGCACCGACGACGATGGGACCGATGAACAACTGGTCCAATTGCTTCGCGCTCGGTCAGCCCGCGAACTACGCGGTGCGCGATACCGACAGCATCCAGGCCCGCGCCGAGCAATTGGGTGTCTCGCCGGCCGAGGTTGCCTACGACGCATTGATGGCATTCGACGGTGAGGGATGCATCTATGTCCCTGTCGCCAACTTCGTCGATCGCGACATGGTGATCACCCGCGAGATGCTCGTGCATCCACTCACGATCCCGGGCCTCGGTGACGGCGGTGCGCATTGCACGATCATCAGCGATGCCTCGTTCGCGACATTCCTCCTCACGCATTGGGCACGCGACGCAGCGCCGAGTGAACGCATCCCCCTCGAGTTCCTCATCCAACGGCAATGCGCCGACACGGCACGCATGGTGGGCCTGCTCGACCGCGGCATCGTCGCGCCCGGGTACAAGGCCGACCTCAACGTCATCGACTTCGAGAAACTGTCGATCGGGCGGCCCGAGATGATCTACGACCTGCCCGCCAACGGCAAACGCCTCGTGCAACGGGCCACCGGCTACGTCGCCACGATCGTCAGCGGGGCCGTCGCATTCCGCGACGGCGAGCCCACCGGTTCGCTTCGCGGCCAACTCGTGCGCGGCGCACAACCCGCGCCGGTGCAATGAGCATCTCATTCGTCGCCACCGACAAAGTGGCGGCGATCCGCAATCGCATCGATCACCCGATCATCGACGGCGACGGTCACCTCATCGAATATCTCCCCGTCGTCAAAGACATCATCCGCGACATCGCCGACCCAGCGGTGGCCGAACGTTTTCAACGCGTGATCGACGGCAGCAAGTATTCACGGCTGGTCCCACCGGACAAGCGCCGCGAGACCAACACGGCGCGTATGGCGTTCTGGGGACTTCCCACGAAGAACACCGTCGATCGCGCCACTGCGATGTTGCCGGCGTTGATGTATCAACGCCTCGACGAGCTCGGCATCGACTACGCCCTGCTGTATCCGACATATGGCCTCACTGTCACCGGCGTCCCCGACGACGAGTTGCGCCAAGCGATGGCGCGCGCGTTCAACATCTATTACGCGGAGGCGTACCGCGACTTTCGCGATCGGCTCGAGCCAGTTGCCGCGATCCCCACGTTCACGCCCCAAGAGGCCGTCGCCGAGCTCGACCATGCGGTCGGCACCCTTGGCCTCAAGACCGTCATGATGGCCGGCGTCATCCCCCGCTTCATCCCGGGCCTCGAGGGCAACCGCGCCGCTCGCTGGATCGATTCGATCGGCCACGACTCGCCCTACGACTATGACCCGATGTGGGCAAAGTGCGTCGAGCTCGGTGTCACGCCGACGTTCCACGCGGGTGGCCAGGGCTGGGGCACACGGGCTTCCACCAAGAACTACGTGTTCAACCACCTCGGCAACTTCGCAGCCGCCGGCGAAGCATCGTGTCGCGGCATCTTCATGGGTGGCGTGCCGATGCGCTTTCCCGATCTTCGGTTCGCGTTCCTCGAAGGCGGGGTGGCGTGGGCGTGCCAGCTCTACGCCGACATCCTCGGCCACTTCGAAAAGCGCAACAAGAACGCCATCCGCAACTATGACCCGTCGTTGCTCGATCGACCGCTGCTCGACCAGCTCTTCGCCGAGTTCGCGCGTGGGCGAGTGGCCGAAAGCCGTGAACGCATCGGCGAGGGCCTGCACATGTTGTCCGATCCCGACGAAGATCCGGCAATCATCGATGAATTCGAAGAATCACTGATCACCGGCGTCGACGACGTCGTGCGCATCTTCTCCCAGCAGTTCAACTTCGGCTGCGAAGCCGACGACCCGATGAACGCGCTCGCGTTCGATCGCGACTTGAACCCCCACGGCACTCGGCTCAACGCGATCTTCGCCTCCGACATCGGCCACTGGGACGTACCCGACATGCGTGGGGTCCTGCCCGAAGCGTGGGAGCTCGTCGAAGACGGTCACCTCGACGAAGCCGACTTCCGCGAGTTCACTTTTGCCAATGCCGCCCGCATGCTGACCGCCGCCAACCCCAGCTTCTTCAAAGGCACTGTGCTCGAATCGGCCCGCATCTGACCGTGCCGCATCCGACCGTGCCGCACCGGCCCGTGCCGCAGAGCCCTTGGAAGATCGTGGCACTGGTTTCGATCGGCGCATCGATGAGTTCGCTCGATCTCACGTTGATGTTCGTCGCGTTCCCCGAGATCCAGAAAGACTTTCCGGGTGTGCCACGGGCCGAGATCTCGTGGGTGCTGACGTCGTTCACTATCGTTGCCGCCGCGCTGTTGATCCCCGCGGGCCGCTTCGCCGATCGATTGGGCCGTAAGCGCGTCTTTCTCACGAGCTTGCTGCTGTTCACCGTCGGGTCCGCGCTCGTCGCGCTGGCGCCGACCGTGCCGCTGATCATCGCCGCCCGAGTGGTGCAGGCCATCGGGGGCGCGATGCTCACGCCGTCGTCCCTCGCCATCATCATGTCGACCATCGAACCGCAGCGACGATCGACCGCGATCGGCACGTGGTCGGCCATCAGTGGCACTGTCACGTCGGCCGCGCCTACCGTCGGCGCGGCGGCAATCGAATTCGGCAGTTGGCGATGGGCGTTCTTCATCGTCGTGCCGATCGGGCTCACGTGTTTCTTCATCGGACGCAGTTGGCTCGTCGAATCCATCGACGAGGATGCGGGGCCACTCCCTGATCCGTTCGGCTCCGTGCTCGTCTTCGTCGGCGTTGCCGCGCTCGCGTTCGCAATCGTGCAATCACGCGACTGGGGTTGGCTCGATCAGAGAACCGCGGCCACGTTGGCCTTTGCCGCGGTCGTCGGACTGGCGTTCATCTGGCGCTGCACGCATCATCCCGTTCCGGTCATCAACATCGCGATTTTTCGCACCGGCTCCTTCCGCGCCAACGCCAGCGCGGCCCTAGTCATCGGATGCGCGTTCTGGGGCGTCTACGGCGTGCTCGTGGTGTTCTTGACGCGTGGCTGGGGCTACTCGATCATGAAGGCCGGCCTGTTGCTCACACCCATGACCTTTGCGTCGACCCTCACGAGTTTCAAGGGCGGCGTGTTGATGGACCGCCACGGCCATCGCGCCGTCATGATCCCTGCGGCCGCCTGCTTCAGCATCGGCGCGTTCTTGTTGCTGTTCCTCGCCGGTGACAAGCCGAACATTCTCTTCGTGTGGATACCCGCCGCGTTGCTGATCGGTTTCACCAGCTCGGTGTATTTCACCGGCGTCAACAGTGCCGCGTCGCGTATGGCGCCGCCCGAGCATTTCGGCGTCGTCGCTGGTGTGATCCAAACGTTGATCCGTATCGGTGGGGCGACCGGCGCCGCGTTCGGTGTGACCCTCGTGGCCGACGTCAAGACCGGCGACGGGGTCGGCGGGTTCCACACGGCATGGTGGGCGCTCGCCGTCGCCGGTGGCATCTGCATGGTGTTGGCGTGGCCCTTGAAGACGCGGACCAATCCGCGGCCGGCTTCGGACCGCGCCGCGGCGCCCACTACCGTCAACCGTTCGTGACCGTTCCCTCCGACCAGATCGACCCGGTGCACGCGCGTATCGGCGTGCACCTTGCCCCCGAAGGCGCCAACGATCTACTCGAACTCGTCCCCCGGCCGGAGTTGTTGGTGCATGGGTGCGTACGCATATCGGCGCTCGTGTTGATGGTCGACATGGGCGGCGGGTTTTCGGCCCATCGGGCCGCGTCACCCGATTGGACGTTCACCTCTGATCTCAGCCTGCGCATCTCGCCTCGACGCGCACCGAATCGCATCGTCGGACGCACCCGGGTGCTGCGGGCCGGACGAGGCACGATGATGACCGAGGTCGTGTTGCGCGGCGACGACGAGCCGCTCGGTCTGGGCTATGCCGGCTTCAATCGCCAAGCGCGCCGCGAGGGCGATCACCCCAACCCGGACATCGACGAGGCGTCGCGACGGTGGGGCCGCTACAAAGCGCTCGACGCGCCGTTGCTCGACACGGTCGGCGTACACGTGCTCGACGCGGCGAGCGGCCACGTCGAAGTCGCGTTGCGGGACGAGCTGCGCAACCCGGCCGGCGCCCTGCAAGGAGCGATGGTCGCCGTCATCGGCGAGGCCGCCGCCGAAACCATGCTCGGGCACCGCGGTGCGCATCGATCCATCATCACCGACATCGACATTCGGTACCTCGCAATGGGCAGAGTGGGCCCGATCCACTCGCACGCCCGCCTTCTCGGTGACGCGCCCCACGACCCGATCGCGGTCGAGCTCTACGACCGGGGCCGCGACGATCGCATCATCTCGACGATGTTGCTGCGGGCCAGTGCCGCCCCGGCCCGTCCCGACACGCTGCGCTCTCTTTGACCCTGAGATCGCGCGCAGTCGCTCGGTAGGCTTTCTGCCATGCTCGATTACCTCATCAAGGGCGGCACCGTCATCGACGGCACCGGCGCCGCGGGCGTCGTGGCCGATGTCGGGGTCCGAGACGGCCGCATCGTTGCCATCGGCTCGGTCGACGAAGCGGCGCGCGAGACGATCGACGCCGCCGGTCTCGTCGTGTGTCCCGGCTTCGTCGACCCTCACACGCACTACGACGCGCAGCTCTTCTGGGATCCCTACGCCACACCGTCCAACGTGCACGGCATCACCTCGATCGTCGCGGGCAACTGCGGCTTCACCCTGGCGCCGCTCGACCCGGCCAACGCCGACTACCTGCTCAACATGATGGTCAAGGTCGAAGGCATGCCGAAGGCCGCGCTCGAAGAAGGTGTGCCTTGGGACTGGCGCACGTTCGGCGAGTTCCTCGACCGCTTCGAAGGGCGGCTGGGCGTCAACGCCGGCTTCCTCGTCGGGCACACCGCCCTGCGGCGCCACGTCATGGGCGCGGCGTCGGTCGGCAACGAGGCGTCTGAGGCACAACTCGACGCGATGAAGCAGCTGCTGCACGAAAGCATCGAATCGGGCGGCATGGGGTTCTCGACATCGCTCGCCTACACCCACTCCGACGGGGACGGGCAACCGGTGCCATCGCGGTGGTCATCGCGCGACGAAGTGCTGTCATTGTGCGAAGTCGTCTCGCACCACGACGGCACGACACTCGAACTCGTCAGCGACGGCTGTCTCAACGGCTTCAGCGACGACGAGATCACATTGTTCACCGACATGTCCCTCGCCGGTCAACGCCCGGTCAACTGGAATGTCCTCACCATCGACTCTGCCCGCCCCGATGACTACCAACATCAAATGGCGTTGGGCAAATACGCGGCGGGCAAGGGGGCGCGGGTGGTCGCGCTCACGATGCCGATCCTCGTCGGCATGAACATGAGCTTCCGCAACTACTGCGCGTTGTTCATGTTGCCCGACTGGGCCTCCGTGATGAATCTCCCCATCGCCGAGCGCATCGCCAAGTTGCGCGACCGCGACACCCGTATCTTCCTCGAGAATCGTGCCGCGTCACCTGACGCCGGTGCCTTTGGTCGGCTCACCGGGTGGGACCGCTACGTGATCGGCGACACCTATTCGGCCGCCAACGACGGGCTCAAGGGCCGCCGCATCCGCGAGATCGCGCGCGAGCGGGGCGAACGCGACTTCTTCACACTGCTCGACATCGTGATCAACGACGACCTCAAAACCGTCTTGTGGCCCGGCCCCACCGACGACGACGGCGAATCGTGGCGCATGCGGGCCGAGGCGTGGAACGACCCCAACGTGATGATCGGTGGCTCTGATGCCGGGGCGCACCTCGACCGAATGTGTGGTGCGCCGTACACCACCGAGTTCCTCGCGGACTGCATCCGCGGGCGCCGGCTGGCGTCGCTCGAGCAAGCCGTCCGCCTGATGACCGACGTGCCCGCGCGATTCTTCGGCCTGCGCGAACGCGGGCGGGTCGCCGAAGGCTGGTTCGCAGATCTCGTTGTATTCGATCCGGCCACCGTTGGCGCGGGCGACATCGTCTTGCGCACCGATCTACCGGGCGGTTGCGGTCGCCTCTACGCCGATTCGATCGGTATCGAGCATGTCTTCGTCAACGGCCGCCGCATCGTGGCCGACGGCGTCAGCACGGGCGACTTGCCGGGCACGGTGCTGCGCTCGGGCCGTCACACCGACACGGTGCTCATCCCCGCGGCGAGCTCCTAACCAGCAGACGGCGAGCTCCAAGCCTCGATGAGATCGTTGGTCGTCGTCACGGTGGCCAGCATCGAAATGGTGTTGTCGATCACGGCATCTGCGTAGCTCGCCGGCACGCCGGCTACGGCGTCACGCGGCACGACCACCTGGTAACCGAGGTCGACGGCGCTGAGGACGAGACCGAGCACCCCGATGTTCACCGAGTTCCCGGTGGCAATCACGGTGGTCACGCGCATGTTGCGCAACATCTGATCGAGCGGTGTGCTCGTGAAGGGCGTCATGCCGTGCAGTCGTTCGAGCACGATGTCGGAGGGTTGGGGGTCGAGCTCGGGCATGACTTCGACGCCCGGTTCGCCCTGATTGAGCCGGCCCTGGTTGAGCTTGATGCTCGCGGCGATGATGCGGGCGTTGACGGTTGCCCCCGCCATGTCGGCGCGAAAGGCGGCAGTGCAGTGGACCACGCGGGCCCCGGCGGTGCGGGCGGCCGCACACAGACGGCGGACGTTGTCGATCACCCCCGCCTCTTTCACTTCGGCGGCCAGGGCTTTCATGGCCGCGAGGTCGCCCGTGACCCCTCGCTGTAGCTCCATGGTGATCACGGCGGTGTGGGCGGGATCGATGATCTCGGCAAAGGTCGGCATGGGCGATTTACTACCACGGCCGCCGGATTCGTGACCGCCCGAGGCCAAAAGTCTCGGGCCGAGGAGCAGGGAGTCCACGACCCGACAAGCAGGGAGTCCACGACCCGACAAGCAGGGAGTCCACGACCCGACAAGCAGGGAGTTTTGACTCGGGAAGGCATGAAGTTCGACAATTCACCCTGTGGACACCCTGGCGGTGGTGATGGCGCGGCTGTTGTTGCAGACCGACGCGTGCCCCGCGACCAACCCTTCGTGCGCCGTACGGCCCTCGAGTGTCGACCGCAAACCCATCTTCGAAGGGTTCGGCGTGCACGAGTTCTTGGTCATCGGCTCTGCTGCGCTCGCGACACTCGTAGGGTTGATCGTCGTCGCGTGGTTGTTGGTCCACCTCACCGGCGCCCATCGCGACTACGTGCAGTTGCAGCCGGGGGTGGCGGGCACCGGCCCCACGCGAGTGGGGGGTGGCGCAGGGGTGACGCTGACCGGTGGACCCCGGCGGCCGCGACCGCAGATCTCGCCGTCGACGTGGGTCGGCGTGGGCTTCGTGTTCGTGCTCGCCGTCGGCGCCGCCAGTTGGATCGCGCTACGCGATGACGACGACCCGGTGACCGCGGCAACGACCACGACCACCCTGCGTTCGGCGTCGACCTCGATCGTCAGCTCCGCGACCACCGTGGCGGCGTTGCCCGCCAACTGCGTCAAGCCGGCGCTCACCGCGGCGTTCCTACCGGGGGGCTTCGGCCCTGCACTCGTGGCCGGCCTCGGAGTCACGTCCGCGACCGACGCCGGCTGCGCGTTTCATTGGCAGGGAGCCAACGGCGTGATCAGCGTGCTGACCGACGGGTACAGCCCGCTCGGCCCACCCGGCAACGTCCAGGTGACAACCCAACGAAACGGCCGCACGATGTACGTGGGCCCCACACCGGACGGTGGTCTCGGCATCGTCATCGAGGAGAAGGAGCTCGGCGGCGCTCCCGACATCTGGTTCACCCTGCTGTCGACCACGGTGCCGCGCAACGAATTGATCGAAACCGCGGCGAACCTCCAACGCGGCTGATGCCCACCGCAGCGAGGCACGGTCGCATCGATCGTGGAGTCGCGGTTGCGCTCGGCCTCGCGGCCGCGCTGTTCGCGATCGCTGGTCTGCTCGGTTCGGCCACGCTGCCCGGCGAGGCGCATCAACCCCGTCCGGACAACTGCGGCACCGCATTCGGCGCGCTCGACAAATCCGGTCGCACCGTTTGCCAGGAGCGGCAGCAGAGCCGTCTCGCGGTGGTGGGGTTGATGTTGTTGGTCGCGATTGCGATCGGCGCCGCGGCCGTGACGAGCGCGGTGAGTGGATGGCGCGGTAGTCCGTGGCCCCTGCCCGACGCGATGTTGATGGTCGGGTTGCCCCTCGCCGCCGCGCTGTCGTTGGTCGGCTTCGTCTACTGGGCCTCGCTCGCACCGTCGGGCGACTGACCGCCGGGCGGCGCCGTGGCCTAGGCCCCTGAGAACTGGCCCATGTCGAAGTAGTCGCGCCACGCCCGAATACGACCATTGTCGATTTCGAATACGCCGACGACCGGCAGCGCGATGACCCGGTCACCCATCGTGATGTGATCGGTGCGCTCGTTCATGACGACTCCGCCGTTGGTCACCTGGCGGTGAATCTCGAAGCGAATGGCGCTGATCATCGAGCCCAGGCCCTTCAACAGCTCGAGAACCGCGGCCCGGCCCACGGCCGGAGCCATGGGGATGTTGTGATACACGCCGTCGTCGGTGAAATACGAGGCCAGCTCGTCCGCGTCCATGCGCGGCCATGCCTCGCAGAACTGTGTCACCAAGGCGTCTGGATCAGTTGGAATCGTGGCCATCTCGTGCCCCCTGTGCGCGTTGAAGTGGTGCATCCTATGCTTCGCCGCCTATGGCATTTCCTTCTGATGTAGCCGCGTTCGACACCATGCTGGGCGTGCCCTCCAATCGCGACGCGTGGCAGAAAGATTTCGGCAATCTCGTCCGCGACAAAGCCAGCAGCGATCTCAAGCATCCCGGCGGCTACATGTTCAAGGACCTGCCCGAGGTCGACGCCTCCGTGAGCTATCCCGAGTTCCTCATCGCGGAGATGGACAAGTACAACATCGAGTTCGGCCTCGTGCCCGTGTCCTTCGCCGACGGGGACATCGGCTGCGCTTCGGTGCTCGCCCACCCGACACGACTCTTCGGCAGCATGCTCGTCGACCCCAACCGCGGCATTGATGCCATCCGCGACCTCCAGCGCGGTGTTCGCGAAATGGGCGTCAAGGCCGCCGCGACGTTCCCTTGCGGTTTGTCGCCACAGGTCGCCATCAACGACAAGAAGATGTACCCGCTCTATGCCACGTGCGTCGAGCTCGACATCCCTATCTTCATCAACGCCGGTGTGCCCGGCCCGCGCTTCCCGATGTACCCGCAAAAAGTCGAGCACATCGACGAAGTCATGTACGACTTCCCCGAACTCACCTTCGTGACTCGCCACGGCTGCGAACCGTGGACCGACCTCGCGATCAAGTTGATGCTCAAGTGGCCGGGGTTGCACTACTCCACGAGCGCGTTCGCACCCAAGCACTATCCGCAGGACATCATCCGCTACGCCAATACACGCGGCGCCGAGAAGATCATCTATGCCGGCTACTTCCCGTCGGGGCTCAGCCTCGAGCGCATCTTCCGCGAACTACCCGGGGTGGGTTTCAAGGACGAGGTATGGCCGAAGTTCCTCCGCGAGAACGCGTTGCGCGTGCTGCGCCTGGGGCAATAGGAGCCGGAAGCAAAGGCCGAACGGCCTACCCCCTCGCGCGACCCGCGGTTACGACAGCCGCGCCGGCCCTAGCGTGGCCGGATTCCCCTACACCCGACGCCCCTTCGCGCCGATGTCACCGGCATGAGAGCACCCATTGCCGATCGACCGCGACGCGTGGTCGGTTGGCTCCTGTTGACCATCGGTCTTCTCGCCACATCGCTCGTCTACGACTCGTTCATGGTCCGCAGCCTCGTGCTGGATCCGGACGTCGTCGTCGACGCCACCGACGGCATCCTCGAGCGCCGCATCGTGCAGAGCACGGTCGCCGATCAGATCGTCGAGGCTGCGCAGTCGCAACTGCTCCCCCCGGGCACCACGAGCAGCGCGACGGTGCACATCACCGACGACTTGCGGCAGGCGGGCGTGGAACTCACGCGTACGCCTGAGTTCCACGACGCATATGCCAAGGCCGTGCGCGCACTGCACCGCTATATCTTCATCGACCATACGACGGCGCCAGTGCTCGATCTGAGCGCCCTCGTTCCCGCATTCCGCAACGAGGCGATCGCGGTGAACCCGGCGTACGCACAGCTGTTGCCGGCCCAAGCGCCCCTGAAGATCACGATCGCCGACAGCGCACCCGACCTGACCGGGCTCAAGCGGTCGCTCGACCGGCGATTCTCCACATTGGCGATGGCGGCCGCGGGCCTCATCGCGCTCGCCATGCTCATCCACTCACGTCGACCTTCCGCGCTGCGACGCATCGGCGTGTGGCTCGTCGCGTTCGCGTTGTTGCAGGGTGCAATCGCGTTGTTGTTGCCGGTCTTGGCCAGTGGGCTACCGGGCAACAGTTCGATCATCGGTGAACATCTCGCTCGCTCGCTGATGCCGCGCCTCATCGCGCCCGCGGTCGCGATCCTGCTCTTCGGCGTCGGTGCCTTGATCTGCGCCCGACGGTGGCAGCGCCTGCACGACAAGCGCAACGAACGGGCGGGCGCGAACGCGTTCCTCGATCCCGATCATTTGATCAAGATCTCCGGAACCGGTGCACCGTTGGCCCACGGGTCCTTTGACGAATCCGAGCAGGCGACCGAGAGCGTGTCGGTATTCGACAGCGCGTCGCCGCCGTTCCAACCCGCGGGGTCGTCGCGACCTCGCGCGCCTCGCCGCCGCGGCGCGTCCGTCAAAGTACCGCCGTCGCCCGCCGCGTTGTTCGACGCGCCCGAGACGCGCTCGCCGCCGGTCGATTCGTCCCGCTAGGGCTCGGTCGTCAGATCGACGACGCTCGGCTCGGATGCGCCGCCCACCACGCGTCGAGCCTTCGGCTGAGCTCGTCGCGCGGCAGATCACCTTCGCGGCGTTTGAGTTCGAGCAGGAACTGAAGCGCCTGGCCGACCTCGCGCCCGGGGCCGATGTCGAGCTGTTCCATGACGGCGAGACCATCGAGGCCCGGCCGTTCGGCGGCGCGACGATCTTCGTCGGCCAGCTCACGGATGCGTCGCTCGAGCTCGTCGATCTCACGATGCAAGTTCGTGACGCGGATCTTGTTGCGCGTGGTGCAATCGCAGCGGACGAGTTCGTTCAGCTGCCCCAGGAGGTGCCCGGCATCTCGTGCATACCGCCGCACCGCCGAGTCACTCCAACCGTCGCCATAGCCCTTGAAACGTCCGGAGAGCCGCACCAGGTCCGCGACGTCACGTACGACGTCGTCGGGATAGCCGAGCGCACCGAGGCGCTTGCGGGTCATCTTGGCGCCCACGACCTCGTGGTGGCGGAACGTGACGCCGCCGTGTTCGTAGCTACGGGTACGCGGCTTCGCGATGTCGTGGAAGAGCGCCGCGAGCCGCACGCGGAGGTCGGCGCTGGTCTTGGCCACCACCGCGATCGTGTGCGTCAGCACATCTTTGTGCTTGTGGATCGGATCTTGCTCCATACGCAGCGCCGGCAGTTCGGGCACCAAGGCCTGCAAGCGGCCGCCTTCGAGTGCCGCCCACAACGACGCGCTGACGTCGTCGGCCAGCATGATCCCGGTCAACTCGTCGGCGGTAGTGGTTGCAGTCGTGGTGGTCATCGAGTTGAGTCTGCCCGCGCCGAGGACCGGAACGGAACATTTTCGCCCGATTAGGCAGATACCGGCGCCGGAGGCGGCGGTATCTGCTTGTCGATGAGCGTGAGCACCCGTTCTTCGAGGATCGCCTTGTCGGCTTCGGCGAGCGCGGCGCCAACAGCCGGCGATCACTCGAGTGTGGCCAGCACGTCGAGGATGTATTCGGGATTGCCCCCACCGCACACGATGTTCACGCGGTCGCCCGCCACGGGCACGAGCGCGAGGTTGCTGCGCACCTCTCGGGCATCGAAGTTCAGCGTCGCCGCCCCGGGTGGTTCGGCGGCGCCCGAGTACGCGGTCAGGTAGCTGGCGGTGGATGCGTTGACCACGGTGATACTCACGAGCAAGGCTTTCGCCTTGGGGAAGACCGTGGTGATGTTCGCCACACCGAGGCCCAGCGTGACCGGACACGTGGCCATGCCGCGGGTGTCGACCGTACGGAACGGGAACGGTGCGCTGCGACCGTCTTGGGCTACCGTGCCCTCGATGTTGAGCTCCAGAGCGCCTGCGGGTGCGCCGGCCTCGAGGCGGGCGATCTGGAACACGACGAGGTGTACGGCCGCGGTCGAGCCGTTGTAGATGTGCACCGCTCTGTCCGCACCCGTCGCCACGATCGCGAGTGCGGTGGCGTCGTGGTTTGCCGAGAAGTTGACCGCCGACGTGTCGGGCCGGGTCGCGCCCCCGTAGACCGTCAGGTAGCCCGAGCCCCGGGCGCCCGTTGCGGTGATGCCGAGGATCGCGCCGGCCTCAGGGGCCGCCAGCGTGAGATCGACGGTCTTGGCGGGCTCGACCGCCACGCCGGCGCGCGAGTCGAAGAGCGCCTTGGGCTGCGCCTCCGGGATGACCGACAGGTTGCCCGGTGCACGCGCGGTCACGAAGTAACCGAGGAGATCCACGATGATGTGGCTCGACGCGCCGTCCGAGAGCTTGAGATCGACGGAGCCTTCGGCGCTGGCCCGGGTCACGATGAGCGAGCTCGCGGTCGCGCTGACGAACGCGATCTGCGAAACGTCGGAGGGCCGAGAGCCCGTGGCGGCCACGGTGAGAAAGCCCGCTTGGCTCGCTTCGGCGACCGTGACATTGAGCGCCAGCGCCTTGATCCCGGCCGGGGCCAGCGCACCCGTTCGCCCGGCGATGCTGGCGGTGACGAGTGGCGCTTTGCCCGCCTTTGCCCCGGTCACGCCCAGCCCCGTGCGCGTGTCGACGAGCCGCGTGGGGTTGACGGCCACGAAATCACCGCCGGGGTTCACGGGCACCGTTGCGGCCGGTGCCGTGCTCAATGCGGGCGCGGTCGAGGCCGCGAGGCTGGTCGTGGGCGTGGCGGTCGTCGGCGCGACCGTGGATTCGGGCACCGAAGTCGGGGTGCCGAGGTTGGGCGAGTCGCCATCGTCGCGAAAGAGGAACACCGCGACGAGCGCCACGACGGCCATCACGACCAGGAGGACCACGCCCCGCCGGGCGCGGGGCATCCGTGCGGTCGCGTCAGCCATCCGGTACCCCTTTCTCCCTGTCGGACCCTACGCGCACCGGAAAAGCCCCGTTGCCCGGGCGCCGGCAGGCGGCGCCCAATCTGACGGATCGCCGCAGGCCTGCAATTCTATTTTCATGACCAAGACAGTCGCGATCACCAATCAAAAAGGGGGCGTGGGTAAGACCACCGTCACCCTCGGTCTCGCCTCGGCAGCCCTTGCCGCGGGCGACAACATCCTTGTCGTAGACATGGATCCGCAGGCGTCGGCCACCTACTCGCTCGGCGTAGACGCCAGCGACAAGACCCTCGGCACCTCCGATGCTCTGGCCGATCCCAAGACGACGCGCGCCGCGATCGTCGAATCCGGATGGGGCGAACTCATCCACGTGCTGCCGGCCAGCCGCATCCTCGCCGAACGTGAGCGCGAGAACTCCCGTAACGCCGATCTGCGACTTCGCCGGGCGATCGCCGAAGTGTCGAGCGACTACAAACTCGTCCTCGTCGATACACCGCCGTCGCTCGGGCACATCACGCTCAACGCGCTCGGTGCCGCCAACTTCGCGTTGATCGTCGTCGAACTCGCCAGTCACAGCCTGCGCGGGCTCACTGCGGTGCTCGACACCATCGACGACGTCTGGGCCGACTTGAATCCCGACCTCGACATCGCCGGCGTGCTCCCCAATCGCGTGCCGCCGGTCTCCGGCGAAGCCGATCGACGCTATGACGAACTGGCCGACATGGTCGGGCGCAAAGCGGTGTGGAAGCCATCGGTGCCACAACGTTCGCTCGTCAATCAGGCCGCCGGCGAGCGCCAACCGATCCATTCGTTCGGATACCGAGCGCGCGACGTCTCCGACGTCTTCGATACGCATTGGGCCAAGCTGCGTCGTCTGGGGCGTTGATCGTCTCGAGCGCGGATCGCCACCGGCGCAGTGGCACCACGTTAGCGTGAGTCCCGAATGAAGCCCCGAATCACCGCGTTCATCGCACTGGCCCTTGGCATCTTCGGTATCGCTCTCGCGTTTGTCGTATGGCCCGTTGCGATTCCTCTCGGCATCTTCGCGATCGCGATGGTCGCCGTGACCTTTCTGTCCAAGCCGACCGATGCGAACGATCGACGATTGGCGGTGGCCGGGTTGCTGCTCGGTCTCGTCGCGATCGCGCTCGGCGCCGCGATCGCGGTCAGCGATTCGGATGGTGACGACAACTCCGGCGTCACCGCGTCGCAGCCGACGTTCGTGGACGGCATCGCAACCTTGACGCCCGACGCAGCAAATCCGCCCCAAAAAGACATAGAAAACCCGTTGCCCTGCCGCGTCGAGATCGATGCGCTACGCGCCGGCGGCAAGATCACGAACCACTCGAGCACCCCTGCGAACTATCTGATCATCGTGGTGTGGGAGCAAGACGGACAGCAGTTGGGCACCAACACTTCGGTGATCAACAACGTCGCTCCTGGGCTCACTACGACGTTCGAAGTCTCGACGCCCGGCGAGGGAACGTTGCGCACCACGTGTCGCGTGAAGCAGGTCGACCGAACGCCGTCGAAGTGACGGGCGGCCGCACGCACCGCGGCTTCAACTGACGCGACGGATCATGGTCAACCCATCAGAGATCGGCAGCATCACACATTCGACGCGTGGATCCTCGACCACCTTGCGGTTGAACGCGCGAATCGCCGTCGTGTTCTCGTCGTCGGCGTCGGCCGCGATCACACGGCCGCCCCACAACACGTTGTCGACCAGCAGCACACCGGTCGCCGACAGCCGGGGAATGATCTCGTCGAAGTAGTTGGGATAGTTCGGCTTGTCGGCGTCGATGAACGCAAGATCGATGTTCGCCGCATTCGGTAAGGCCCGCAGCGTCTCGGTCGCGGGCGCGATGCGAAGGTCGATACGCTCCGCGACGCCCGCACGCTGCCAGTGATCGCGCGCGATCGACGTCCACTCCTCACTCACGTCGCAGCACAACAACTGCCCGCCATCGCCGAGACCTTGCGCGATGCACAGCGACGAATAGCCGGTGAAGGTGCCGACTTCGACGGCGGTACGCACACCCAAGAGGCGAGTGAGCATCGTCATGAACGCACCCTGCTCGGGCGCGATCTGCATGCCCGCGACGGATCCGAGTGCGGACGTCGCCGCGATGAGATCCCGGTGAACTGGGGAGAGCGGCGTGGAATGCGCCAACATGTACTCGTGCAGGTCGGCGGTCAGGCCGATCGTCTTCGGAGTGGCGGCCCTGGGGTTGGTCATGGCGCCACCGTAGTAAACATGGGGTCGAACAGGGGGCCGACATGGCAGCCACCGAAAGTGAAATCGTCGCCAAGGCCGATCCCGGTGCACGGCTGGGGGCGCGCCGCCATCGCAGCGCAACCGGTCTGTCGGTGGGGCCGTGCACGCACCTTGCGGCGGAACGCCAACGCCTCGCCGGCCTGCGGTGGCAACACTTCGACGTCGCGCCGCAAGGCGTCACGTTGGGTGGGCTGATCTCGGGCGTCGATCTCACGAGCGATCTTCCCGATGCGGTGATCGACGAGATCCGCCGGGCACTCTTCGAGTACAAGGTCATCTTCTTCCGCGAGCAACCCCTGACGCCCGCGCGCCACGTTGCATTCGCGCGGCGTTTCGGTGACCTCGAGGTGCATCCGTTCATTCCGCCCAACGGTGAATTTCCCGAGCTCGTGCGCTTCGAGAAGTCGGCAGAAGTCGGCGGCTACGAGAACAGTTGGCATCATGACGTGACGTGGAGAGCAACGCCGTCGATGGGCGCGGTGCTCCACGCGGTCCGCGTGCCCTCGATCGGGGGCGACACGCTGTTCTCCGACATGTACGCCGCCTACGACGCGCTCGATGACGACACAAGGCAACGCATCGCGACGATGACCGCAGTGCACGACTTCATGCCGTCGTTCGGCGGGCAGGTGCCCGCCGGTCGCGTCGACGAGTTCCGCGAACGGTATCCACTGGTCGAGCATCCGGTCGTGTGTCGTCACGCGCGGACCGGGCGCAAGTTGTTGTACGTCAACGTCAACTTCACGACGCGCATCGTCGGGTTGAACGACGACGACAGCCGCGAACTGCTGGCCCATCTCTGCCAGCAAGCACACACGGTCGAGCACCAATGCCGGTTCCGGTGGGAGAACGACTCCGTCGCCTTCTGGGACAACCGCGCCGTACAGCACTACGCAGCAAGCGACTATTGGCCCGAGGTGCGCATCACCGAGCGCGCCAGCATCGTCGGCACCCGCCCGATGGCCTGATCGACACCCGACTCATCAAAGGAGTACCCAGTGACATCTGATCCCAACGTCTCGCTGCCCGCGCAGACTGCAGTTGCGGTCGACCTGCTCGAACCATCGGTGTACCGCGTCGCCGACGACGGGTCGATCGACAAGGACACCTGGCGCAAGACGATCCTCGCGCCCGAAAGTGGCCACGCGTTCTTCTATGTACGCATCGGACCCAATGGTCAGACACCCATCCACTGGCATCCGTCGGACACCATCTACATCGTGCGCAAGGGCGAGATGATCATCCCGGGCGAAGGCACCTACCGCGAGGGCGAAGTGCGTTGGGTGCGCGGCGGCACACCGTACGGGCCCGAATCCGCCGGCCCCGAGGGCTGCGAGTTCTACTACGTCAGCTTGGGTGAATTCGGCAGCTTCGACCCCACGCAAGTACCTCCTCCGACGTGAGGGTCCGCGCGTGACTCCCGAGGTCGCAACGATCGCGCTGTCCGATCACATCGGTGTCGAGGTGCGCGGCGTCGAGTCGGGCTCCTTCGGTGATCCGACGCTCACGCAGACGCTGCACACTCTGCTCGGCCGTCATCACCTGCTGCTGTTTCGCCAGCGCGAGATGCCGGTCGCGGACCAGATCACGGTCATGGCGCAGTTCGGTGAGGTGGTCGACGAAGGCGGCAACAGCTTGCGGCATGTGTTCGTCTCGAACGCGCGCGAAGACGGCGTGTTGACACTCGGTAAGCGGCTGGTCTTCCACTCCGACAACGTGTTCACGCCCGAACCGTTGAACGTCGTGAGTCTGTACGGTCTGCGCGTCGTCGATGACACCGCGCCGACCCGCTTCGCCAACACCGTTCGCGCGTGCTCGGTGCTCGATGAATCGCTGGCTCACGATCTCGCCGGCGCCCGCGCCCTCAACCTCAGCGGCTTCGCGGGAGGTTGGTACCGCTACCGCGACGCCGAGGTCGAGCCGCACCACCCGCGGGCCGTGCATCCGGTCATCACGCATGACACGTGGTCCGGCGACGCGGCGTTGATGGTGAGCGAACAGCAGACCGACCGCATCCTCGACTGGCCCGCGGACGCCAGCGAAGACACGCTGCAAGCACTATTCGGCCTGCTCTACCAACCGGACAATGTCTACGAGCATCACTGGCGCGAAGGCGATCTCGTCGTCTGGGACAACCTTGCACTGCAACACGGGCGCCCCGAGTTGATGCGCAAGGGCGAGCGCACGTTGCGCAGGGTGTCGGCCGTGAGGTCCGACCCGACCAACCAGTTCGCGTGGACCACCGTCTCACAGGCCGCCGAAGCCGCGATTACCACCCCACGACGCGTTTGAAGTTTTCGGCGGCTATGGCGCGCCGTTCGTCGTCGGTCAACGGCAACGAGAAGAGCACCGCGAGGTTGTCTTTCGTCGCCGAGAAGCGAGCGGCGGCGCCCACACTCGGGTGCATGTGTTCCACGAAGCTGTAGTTGCTGCCGTAGAGCACCTTGTGGGTACCGATGCGACGAAGGTGTTCGGTCATCGCCTCGGGGCTCACCTCACCATGGGCGACTTCGATGAACCGCAATGACACGTCGGAGTGCACGCCTTCGTAGCGCTGCGCGAGCTCGGCGACCTCGAGATCGGCACCCGCACCGAATACCGGGTCATGGCCGAGGTGGGCGAAGATCAACTTGAGCTTGGGGAACTCGGCGAGTGCTTCCGCGAAATACGCCGGCCGACCGGGCGCACCCGGGCGTCCCGCGGCTTCACTCAACAGCGGCACACCTCGCGATTGGCACCAGTCGTATACCGGCCACAACCGGCGGTCGTCGCCGCGCACTCGTGAATCGAACGGCACCATCTTGACGCCCAACGCGCCGCGCGTCGTCTTGTCCTCGATTTCGGCGAGCAACTCGGGCTCACTCATCAACGCCGCATCGATGCCACAAAAGAAGCTGAGATTGCGATGCTCGTGCACCGCACCGACCGCCCATTCGTTGTTGTCGACGACGCGTTCGACGATGCGGCGGCGCAACTCTTCTTCGGCGGCGGCGCGGCGCGGGCCCGAGTCGGGCAGCGTCAGGCATCCGTCACGCCAATAGCGCCCCGACCACGTGAACATCAAGAAGTTCGTGTGCACGACACCCGTGATGTGCATGAGCTCTTGCACTTCTTCGACCGTGCTGAAGACCGACGGGTCGACCGGATGCCCGTTGGCCGGCGAGCGGTTGAGGAAGTAGCTGTACATCTCGCGTCCGTGCGCTTCGGATCGCAGGACGTGGGTGTGCGCGTCGATCACTTCGAGGTCGCTCATACCGTGTACTCCGCGAGGCCTTCGACGTGAGCGAGCGCGGCGGGCATCATCTCGAGCCCTACCGGCGGCCGGGCCGTCGTGTGCACCACGCCGCCGTCGCTGAACACGCCGTGGCCCGTGACGTAGCTCGACAGGTTGGACGCGAGGAACACCGCGAGGCCGCCGGTGTCGAGCGGATCACCCAGGCGGCCGAGTGGAGGCGCCTTGGCCGCGAGCTCTCGAAACCGTTGCATGCCCGGATCGCGGTCGCGCTCGGCCGCCCGGGCCCGCGAAGACTCGGTCTCGTGCGTTCCGGGGATGATGCAGTTGACGCGCAGCCCGAAGCGGGCGAGTTCCATGGCGGCGGACTTGGTGAAGTGGATGATTCCCGCGTTCGCCGCTCCGTAGTCGGCCACGTTGGGCCCACCGACGACGCCCGACGACGAGGCGACGTTGATGATGCGACCGCGGATACCGCGCTCGATCATCGCGATCGCCTCTACCTTCGTACCGAGAAACGTCGTACCCATGTTGCGATGGACGGTCGCGTTCCACTCGTCGAGGGTGAGATCGAGGAACGGTTTCGGTGCATGCGACAGGTTGCCGACTACGTTGCACGCGACGTCGAGCGACCCCAAGCCGTCGACTGCCTCTTGCACCATCGCCCGCACACTGTCCTCGTCGCGAACGTCGGCTTCGACCACGATCGCCCGCCGGCCGATGGCTTCGACCTCACGCGCCGTCGCCGCCGCGTGGTCGGCATTCATGTCGGCGATGGCGATATGACAACCGGCTTGCGCCAACCGCAGCGCGCAGCCCCTGCCGATGCCCATCGCCCCACCGGTCACCAACGCACACGCGTCGGTGAGACCCAGCAATTCGTCGCTGATCGTGAACACCGAATGCACCCCCGTTCCCTGCCCCTGCCCCTGCCCACCTTAAGTCTCCCGGTGTCGTGCGGGCGAGTGACGACGGGGTGCAAGAATGCGCCGGTGAATTGGGGGGAGTACGGCCGCCGGCCGCTGGTCGTGCTCTCTTTGGTCGCGCTCATCGACGCCGTCGACCGCGGCATCTTGCCCGGGGTCTTGAGCGACGTGCAGGACGACTTGCACTTCTCCGATTTCCAATCCGGCGTGCTCGGCACGGCCTACGTGTTGGCCGGGTTCCTTGTCGTGATGCCCGCCGGCTATCTCGCCGATCGGGGCAAGCGCACCCACATCATCGCGTTGGTGTTGCTCTCATGGGGATTGATCTCGGCGTTCACCGCGGTCGTACAGAACCTGGCGCAATTCATCGCGATACGAGCCGCCCTCGGCATCGGCGAAACCGTCGATAACCCCGCGTCCCAATCGTTGATCGCGGACTACTACACCGCCGAGCGCCGCGGCCGTGCCTACGCCGCGCAACGTGCCGCGCCGTTGGTCGGTACCGCGATCGGCACCGGGATCGGAGGCGTCGTCAGCGCGACGCTGGGTTGGCGATGGGCGTTCTTACTCGTCGGCGTGCCGGGATCAGTGATCGCGTTGATGTGCTGGCGGTTACCCGAACCGGCGCGGAAGGGCAGCGAGGCGCCCGCGACGCGCGGTTGGCGCGCCGCTCGCGACGACAGCCGTGCCCTGTTGCGTGTCCCGACGCTGCGGGCGCTCATGGTCGGAACCGCCATCGGCACCGGCGCGCTCACGGGCATCGGGTTCTGGGCGCCGGAGTTCTACGAGCGCCACACGTCGCTCACGTCGAGTCAGGCATCGGGCGTCGTGGGTGGGCTCATCCTTCTCGGGGCCCTGCTGGGCACGCTCTTGGGCGGTTGGGCGCGTGATCGCATCGCGGCGCGGGTGGCCGGAGCGTCGATGGCGCTCAGCGCGGTCACGCAGGCCATCGGCGCAGGCGCGTTGATGATCGTTTTCCTCGATGTGCCCATCGCCGTTCGGCTCGTATTCTCGGTGATCGGCGTGGCGTTCATCGTCTCCGGCTTTCCCGCATTGAGTGCGACCACCGCCGAGGTCGTTCCCGCCCGCATGCGCGGGTTGGCCTTTTCGATCACCGGGTTCTTCAGCGCGCTCACTTCGGCACTGTCACCACTGGTGATCGGCTTCATCGCCAACCGTTTCGACTACACCGTCGATGGTGAGGTCAAAGGAAACCTGGCAAACGCGTTCCTCATTGCGACGCCGCTGACTTTTGTGGGTGCAGCCGTCTTGTGGCGCGGGCGTCGCCACGTGAACGACGATCTTCGCCGCGTCGCAGCACCCTGATCGGAAGTGCCGCTTCAGGCGAAGTCGAGGCCGAGCATCTTGATGGCGTTGCCCCGCAGCAGTTTGTAGACGATCGCGTCGGGCACGCCGAGCAACATCTCGCTGGCGATCTTCTTGGTGTCGGGCCACGTGGTGTCGGTGTGCGGGTAGTCGGTCTCGAACGTGATGTTGTCGGGACCGATGCGGTCGATCACGTCGATGCCGAATGCATCACGGAAGAAGCACGCGTACACGCTCGAGAAGAAGTAGGTCGACGGCGGCTCGGGCAGGGCGTCAGCGACACCGGCCCACCCGCGATGCTCGTGCCATACATCGTCGGCGCGCTGCAGGACGAACGGGATCCAGCCCATCTGGCCCTCCGAATACGCCACCTTGAGGTTGGGGAAGCGCACGAACAACCCAGAGAAGAGGTAGTCGCACATCGACACCAGCGCGTAGTTGAAGCTGAGCGTGATCTGCACGGCAGGTGGCGCGTCGGGTGACGCGGTCGCCATCGACGACGACGATCCGATGTGCATGTTGACGACGACGCCGTTGTCGGCACACGCCGCGAAGAAGGGGTCCCAGTAGCCGGTGTGGATCGACGGCAAGCCGAGCTTGGCCGGCAACTCGCTGAAGGTGACCGCCCGCACGCCCCGCGCCGCATTGCGCTCGACCTCTTGCACGGCGAGTTGCACATCCCACAGCGGGATGATGATGAGCGGAATGAGACGTCCACCCGAGTCACCGCACCACTCTTCGACCATCCAGTCGTTGTAGGCCCGCACGCAGGCCAGTGCGACCTCTTTGTCCTTGGCCTCGTTGAAGGTCTGGCCACAAAACCGCGGGAACGTCGGGAAGCACAACGACGCCTCGGTCCAGTTGACGTCCATGTCCTTGAGGCGTTCGACCGGATCGAAACAACCGGGCCGGATCTCGTCGTAGGTAAGCGACGTCAGCGACATCTCTTCGCGCGGGAAGCCCGCGGACGCGATGTTCTTGCGCAGAGGAGAGATGAGGTCTTCGTAGACCCACATGTCGGCCATCGGCGCGTCGTCGGAGAACTCGAAGCGGTAGTCGGACCCACCGTGCAACGTCGTGTTCGCGATGCCTTTGCGCTGGTTCTTCGGTCCGCGCTCCCGGTAGCGGGCAGGCAACCACCTCTCGAAGAGGTGGGCGGGCTCGATGACGTGGTCATCGACGGAAATGATTCGCGGGATCTCAGCCACGCTCCTCACGATATCGTTCCGTCGAGGGAGGGGACATGACCGACATTCCGCTCATCATCTCGCTCGACGATCACGTCATCGAGCCGCCGCACGTGTGGCAGCGCTGGCTACCGACCAAGCAGCGCGACCTGGGCCCACGCGTCGTGCGTGACGGTTCGTCGATCGATTGGGTCCAAGGTGTCCAGGTGTTTCGCAAAGGCGGCGACGGGCCCGAGACCGACTGGTGGGTCTACGAAGATCTCGCCTGGTCGCATCAGATGCTCAACGCGTGCGCGGGCTACGACGAATCGCAGTGGTGGATGGGGCCTATCGCGTTCGACCAGATGCGGCCCGGCTGCTACGACCCTGCGGCGCGCCTCGCCGACATGGACCTCAACCACATCGAAGCGTCGTTGTGCTTCCCGACGTTCCCCCGCTTCTGCGGCCAACTCTTCGCCGAGCGCGCCGACAAGGACCTCGCGCTCGCGTGTGTGCGGGCCTACAACGACTGGATGGTCGGAGAGTGGACCGGCGATTCCAACGGCCGGCTGATCCCGTTGTGCATCGTGCCGTTATGGGATGCGCACCTCGCCGCTGCCGAAGTGCGGCGCAACGCGGCCCGTGGAGTACGCGCGGTCGCGTTCTCCGAGCTGCCGGGCAAGCTCGGGCTCCCGACGATCCACGACCGCGACAAGTACTGGGAGCCGTTCTTCGCGGCCTGCAACGACACCGGCACGGCCATCTTCATGCATATCGGCTCGGGCTCCACGTGGATGACCTCGTCGGCCGATGCCCCGCCGGCAGTGACTGCTTCCCTCGTGTTCATGACGTCGGTGATGTCGTTGTCGGATTGGTTGTTCTCGGGCGCGCTGGCGCGTCATCCCAATCTGCGGGTTTGCTTCGCCGAAGGACAGATCGGCTGGATGCCGTATGTGCTCGAGCGCGCCGACAATCTGTGGAAGAAAGAGATCTGGGCCACCGACGGCAATCGGTTGCCCGAACCACCGAGCACCTACATGCGCCAGGTCTACGGCTGCTTCTACGACGACATCGCCGGTCTCGAGGCGCGCGATCGCATCGGCATCGATCAGATCACCTTCGAGACCGACTATCCCCATCAAGATTCGACGTGGCCACATACGGTCGACGCGGTACGCAAGTTCGCGCCGATGCTCGAGGCCGGCGAACTCGACAAGGTGTTGCGCACGAACGCGCTGACGCTCATCGGCCGCTGACCAGACGAGCTAGGCCACACGAGCTGTGTCACACGAGCTGTGTCACACGATGCGGGTCGCGCGATCACCC